>DATGEW010000122.1:0-6602 GCA_035309745.1 Saccharimonadales bacterium (SeqCode) | reverse complement strand
CGACTCGTAAAGATGCGGGTCGTCGTTCGGATTGGAAATAATAGACGTTACCGTAACCTTATCACCGCCGATCTGCCGGATAATATCCCCCCAAACGTTTTCCGCCGCTACCACCTGTACTTTCGTGTTCGCCTGCTGGTGCACGCCAAATATGGCGAGACCGACCACGGTGATAACAAACAGGCTCGCGGCAATGCTGCCGATCATCCATATCCGCTTCATAGCTATAGCCTAGGCGGTAGACGTATAAATTGCAAATGTGTCGCAAAAACTATTCAAATTGCTACAAGGTTTTAGCCGGGTCGGCTTGCGGTTTCTGCGCAGCGCCGTAAAATCGTCGTTTAATAAGTTGTGCGCAGACCAAATAAACGAGTACCACACCAAAGAGTGCCAGCACCTGAGGGGTTTGCAGCGCCCCAAAATGGAACAGGCGGCGTACGGGCAACAGTACCGCCAACGCGGCCACCAGACAAATGAACAGCGTGCTGAGCACCAACGAAATTGCCGGCCTGCTCTGTATAAAGGGCCGGAACCGTGTCCGTATCACGTACACGACGAGCACCTGCGTCATAATAGATTCCAAAAACCATCCGGCCTGGAAACTTCCCTCATGCGCATGAAAGACGAGAAGCAGCAGGCCGAAGGTTATAAAGTCGAAACACGAGCTAAGCAAGCCATACGACCACATGAATTTTTTAATATCCCGAATGCTGAGCCGCCGCGGCTTTAGGATCTCGGATTCGTCGACGTTATCGAGCGGAATAGTGAACTGCGAGCTGTCGTACAAGAGGTTATTCAATAAAATTTGAGTCGCCAGCACGGGCAAAAATGGCAGGAATAAACTCGCGCCGGCCATCGAAAACATATTGCCGAAGTTGCTACTGAGGCTCATGCGCAAATACTTCATGGTGTTGGCAAAAGTCCGCCGCCCTTCGCTGATGCCGTTGGTAAGCTCCAGCAGGCTTTTGCGCAGCAAAATAAAATCGGCGGCATCCTTGGCTACGTCCACTGCGTTGTTCACTGACACGCCGACGTCGGCGGCACGCAGGCTTGGCGCATCATTAATGCCATCGCCCATGTACCCAATCACGTGTCCGTTTTGCTGCAAGGCCTGAATGATTTGCAGCTTTTGCTCGGGGTTTACGCGCGCAAAAATAGTCGTGGCCTCGACCTTTTGGATTACTTCGCGCGCGCTCATCCGGGCTAATTCGTCACCCGTAATAACCCCCTCTACCTCCAGCCCGATATCGCGGGTGATCTTTTCGGTCACCAGAGCATTATCGCCGGTAATGATCTTAATAGCGATGCCCATTTGTTGCAGCCGGTGCAGTGTTTCGGTGACCGACTCGCGGGCCGGATCCAAAAACGCCAAAAAACCCTGGAACTGCAGGCCGGCCTCATCGCTCGGTTCGTAGCGCTTTTCGGTGCCGATCTCTTTGGTGGCAAGCGCCAGCACGCGGAATCCGTCGCTGCTTAAACGGTCGTACGTTTCTTTGATGAGCTGGCGGTAATGCTCGGTAAGGTGCGTGGTCGTGTCATCGTAGCCGGTGCAAATTTTGAGCACCTCTTCCGGCGCGCCTTTCACAATAAGAAAACGGCGTTTATCTTCGCGGTGATGCACCACGACTGCCTCGCGCTTGCGTTCAAAGTCGAACGGGATTTCGTCGATCTTTTTGTAGGCCTGCACATTCAGGTGCTTAAACGCCATGACGGCCATGTCGAGCGGATTCTGAAAGCCGGTCGAGAACAGGCTTGCCAGGTAGCCATATAACAGCACGCGTTCGCTTTGCTGGTTTTTGCCGTCCACATATTTGACCAGCGCAATCTTGTCTTCGGTGAGCGTACCGGTTTTGTCGGTGCAGAGCACATCCATACTCCCGAAGTTTTGAATAGCCGACAATTGCTTTACAATGACACCTTCTTTGGCCATGCGCAGCGAACCCTTTGTAAGGTTGAGCACGATAATGAGCGGCAGTAATTCCGGCGTGAGCCCCACGGCCAGCGCCAGGCTAAACAGCACCGACTCTAAAATATCGCGGTGGAACAGTACGTTCACCAAAAACACGAAGACCACTAAAAACGAAGTTATTTTAACAATAAGCAAGCTGAAGTCTTTAATTTCGCGTTCGAATTCGGTTAGCCGTTTGGTAGATTGCAGCGCCGCGGCAATATGCGAGAATTTGGTGTGCTTGCCGGTTTGAGTAACGCGCATGACCCCCTCGCCGCTGACCACGCCGCTGCCCATAAATACTTCGGCTCCCAATGGTTTTTGTTGGGGGAACGATTCGCCGGTGAGGGCCGCTTCGTTGGTGAACAAATCTTTGCCGTCGATAATCTCGCCATCGGCGGGAATAACCTTGCCCGCACTCAGGCGCACGACGTCGCCCGGCACGAGCTCACTCACCGCGACCTCCACCACCCGTCGGTCGCGCACCACTTCGGCATGGACACGCACCTTGTCTTTCAACGCTTCGGCGGCCTGCTCCGAACGGTAGGTGTTAAAAAAGTCGAGCCCAACGCTCAGTAGAATAATGGTGGCGATGATAAAAAAGCTGGCTTTATCGCCAAAAAACAGCGACAGCGTTGCCGCCAGCAGTAAAATGACCACCAGCGGATTTTTAAATCGCGCCAAAAATGCCAGCACCGCCCGGCTCTTGTGCGGCTCCTCGAACACATTCAGGCCATACTGCGCCTGCAACTGCCGGACCTTAGCCGACGACAGGCCGTTCATACTATCCATACCGCTTATTGTAGCAAGCCTGGCCCTATGCGGAGTAAAATAAACCTATGAAATCCCGCACAACAACCAAACACTCGTCCCCCCGCAAGAGAACCGTAAAAGCTGCAAGCTCCAAACAGCAAGCCCCCGCCGCTCCGGTTGTCCAAGGCGTTATCGAATCTAAAACAGTTACTCCCGGCCAGGTCCGCATGTTGCGGGCCTTTGCGGCCTTCTGGGCTGCCATTGCCCTGCTCGGACTCGTCTGGGTGCTGTGGTTTAACCTTGCCCTTCCGAGCATTCACACCGCACATCACGATTCCCGAGCCGCATTGTCGGCGGTCATTGGCGTGCCCGCCGTGTTTATATTGGTCTTGAGTTACGCAATTTTTAAGTCCCAGGTGCGGCAGCAATACCGGCTGTTCGTCACTTTTTTAGGTGCGCTTGTGAGCCTGCTTGTGCTGGCGGCTCCCATTGCCTCACTTTTTATTATGATCCTCACCGGGCTGGTGTTGTTCTACGGGACCCGCGACATAACATCCCGCCGATCCTAGAGCCGGGCAGCGGGCAACTACCTTTTGCATAAGTGCGCCGAGCTGTTCAAGCTCGGCAGGGTTAAGCGCCGTCAGCAAGTAGCTGTCGCTAGAAAGCGTTTGCAAGATAGCGTCGCGCACGGCAATGCCTTTCGGCAGCAGGTGCAGCAGCTTTACGCGCCGATCGCTGGGGTTTTCCTGCCGGGCAATCAGCCCTTTGTGCTCCAGTCCGTCTACCAACCCGGTGATATTCGACGCATCGCAGTTAAAGAATGCAACCAGGCTGCTCATGGACCGCGGTGCGGTGTCTTCACTCATAATAAAAAGGGTGAGCGCCTGCATACCCGTTAGGTCGTGCATGCCGGCGATCTGCGCGAGCTGTTGTTTACTGCCCAGCAAAAAATGGAATAACGAAGTAAAGAGCGGACTAAGTAGAGCGGGACGACGAGCGGTTTTCATAAAATAGTTGACTTCCTCAACCATTGAGTTTTACAATCGTTGGTATTGTTATTGTAAAACACAAGCCTTCAAATTGAAAGGAGCTGTATGACCGATAAACACCGAGGCCACTGGATTATCCTCATATTGTTAGCGCTCGCCCAGTTTATGGTTGTGCTCGACTCCTCTATTGTAAACGTGGCGCTGCCGGCACTAGAGCGTTCGCTGCATTTTAGCACCACCAATTTGCAGTGGGTGATTACCGCCTACACCTTGGCATTTGGCGGCTTTTTGTTGCTGGGCGGCCGCGCGGCCGACCTTTTCGGCCGGCGCAAAACCTTTCTTGCCGGCGTGGCGTTTTTCGTGCTCGCCAGCTTGGCCGACGGCTTGGCTACCAATAGTGGCATGTTGATTGGCTTGCGCGCGGTGCAGGGCTTGGCAGCGGCATTTATGTCGCCCGCCGCGCTTTCTATTGTGCTTATTACCTACCGCGAAGGACACGAGCGCAACATTGCACTCTCGGTGTGGGGTGCGGTGGCCTCCGGTGGTGCGGCCGCAGGCGTATTGCTCGGCGGGGTGATTACCGAATATCTGGGCTGGCGCTGGAACTTCTTCATTAACGTCCCGGTCGGGCTGGCAGTGTTGGTGGGCACCTACCGCATGGTGCCGAAGCACGAATCAGAGGAAACACACAACAGCCTCGATCTTCCCGGCGCGGTATCGGTAACCGCCGGATTGATGCTGCTGGTGTACGGCCTGGTAAAAGCACCAATGTACGGCTGGACGAACCACTCCACGCTCCTTCTCTTAGGCTCCAGCGCCGCACTGCTGGTGTTCTTCGTGCTGAACGAGCTGCGCGCCAAGCACCCGCTTGTGCCGTTCTCTATTTTCAAAATCCGTAACGTATCGGGCGCCAACCTTACGATGCTCCCGCTCATCGCCGCCTTGTTCTCGACATTCTTCTTTAGCTCGCTGTACGTGCAGATGGTGCTGCACTACTCGCCGGTTCGCACCGGATTGAGCTTTTTGGTGATGCCGGTGGTGCTGGGCATTGCGGCAACGAACGCACCGCGCCTTATTAAAAAATTCGGCTACAAAAAAGTAGTGACCGTGGCGCCGTTTTTCGTAGCCATCGGGCTGTTTATGCTCGGCCATGTGCCGGTACACGGCAACTATTTTACCGATATTATGCCGGCGCTCATCATCATGGCGGGTGGCATGGGCTTTAACTTTGTCGGCATTACCATTGCCGCTACTTCCGGCGTACCTGGACGGCAGAGCGGCTTGGCTTCGGGCCTGCTTAATACCTCGCAGCAAATCGGCGGCGCGCTCGGCTTGGCCATTTTGAGCGGTGCGGCAGCCGCAGCGTCGTCCCACTACTTTATGCATCACCCGGTGGCAACGCAGCTCGGGGTGACGACGGCGCAGGTGCACGGGTTCCACGTGGCATACTACATCGCCAGCGGCTTTGCACTGGGCGCATCGGCTATGGCCGCCCTCATCATCCGCCAGCAAAAGTCGCCGGCTGCCGAAGATGGCGCCGTCGTTACTGCCGGCTAGTAGACGCGCCAACGATATTGAGGACCTCTCGGAAGTCGCTCACAATGTGGGTCGGTTGGTGGGCCTTTAACTTGCTGATGTCATAAAACTTGGCATGCTCCGGTGGGAAAAAGAGTATCGAATCGATGCCGGTATTTTGTGCGGCAGCCAGGTCTTTATCGGAGTCACCAATCATTACCGCGGCAGTTTTGTCACCGCCCAGTAGCTCCAGCGCTTTCTCGAGCGGTTCAGGATCGGGTTTGTGCTTTTTCGTGTCCTCGTTGGCAATCAGTACGTCAAAGTAATGCACCATATTAAATTTTGTGAGGATATGCTCAATATTCTCGCGCAGCGATGTCGTAATGAGCGCTGTCTTTTTGCCCCGTTCACGCAGCCCTTCCAATACTTCGAGCGCGTCAGGGTAGAGTTCGACCGCGGGCAAGTTTTTCTTGGCGATGGCGTCTATCTCCCAGATGGTCGTGTCGATATCTTGTATGCCCCACTCGGCAAAGCGTTCGGTAAAGACGCCGAAGGACAGGGCAATCTCTTCGTCGGATGGCGTTACACCGCGCTTCGCGAGCGGGACTTTACAAGCCTCCAGCCAGACATCGAGCGTCTTCGCCAGGTTCCCGTCCCAGTCGAGCAAAATGTATGCGTATTGCTTCACGGATGTATCATACTACGATCGAGCCGAACGTTTCATATGCCTGCCGACGAAAATAGCGCAAACGACCGAAATGTTAGCCATGAAGATGTAGAGCGGGTAAGACATGAGAGTGAGATTGTATCTGCCGACCGAGATGAGGGCGAGGATACTGGCGATGCTTACGAGCAGCCACATGGTGTAGGTTTCGGACGCCGGGTCCTCGAACGTTTTCCATACTGTCAGTATGGTGCCGGCCGCATCAATACCCATCGTAATCAGCAGCGCATAGAGTGCATTGTGTGTAAAATGCCAAAGCAGCAACCCTACGGCAGCGATTATAAGTGCGGCTACGTCTCGTCGTTTGAGGCCGCCAACGCCAAAATGTAAGGACAACAAAAGGACAGTTAGCGCCCCGAGGCTGTCGAGACCGGTGAGCCACAGCGATTGTGTCGCGCCTTTGGCGAGCTGGGAAAAGAAGGCGATGCCCGCGAGCACTACCCAAATAAGCCAGGAAGCGCGCTCGGGTTTAACCCGATGACGCAAAATATCGCGGGCGTACGGTATGTAACTTATGCCCGCAAGAATGCCAGCCAGCAAACCAATAAAAGCCATCATGCAACTATCTTAGCAGACACTGGTTGGCAACTACAGCTTCGGTGGGGCGAGCGGTGTTTGCGCAAAGTCGAAGCAGTCACTCATATCGCTGGCGTTCGCGTCCCGGTTGTTAATG
>DATGEW010000121.1:0-2158 GCA_035309745.1 Saccharimonadales bacterium (SeqCode) | reverse complement strand
GCGCGTCGTGATAGGTCAGTATGGATTTGCGCACACCTACGGCCTTCTGAATGCCTCGAACTTCGGTCACTATCGCCTTCACCACCTCAAAATCCTTCGCCCGCCGGGTATCTGCGCTCGGTATGGCCGGCCATGTCGCGGCGGCCAGCAGCTGTCCGGGCGTCCAGGCGAGCGTTTGCCAGATCGTTTCGGTTATAAACGGTGCAAACGGATGGGCAATTTTCAGAATAGACTCCAACATGTCCGCCAGCAGCGCCAGATTGTCTTCGGCCTTGCTCGCCTCAAGGTACCAGTCGGCAAAGTCATCCCACACGAAGTGGTAGAGCATGTCGTACGCTTCGGCGAAGCGGTAAGCTTCCAAGTCGTTGGCGATGTGAGTGCTGGCCCGGGCAAAACGAGCTAAAATCCAGTGGTCGGCGTCGCTGTGCGGCTCCGGCTGGCCTATTTTGCTGCGCTCACCCACTTTGTCTTCGACATAGCGCGCCACGTTCCACAGTTTGTTGCAGAAATTGCGCGCGCCTACTACCTTCGGCAGACCGAACGGTTGGTTGTTGCCAGCGGTCTGGCCGGTAATGACCCCCATGCGCAAGGCATCGCTACCGTAGGCATCGACGATCTCCATGGGGTTAACCACATTTCCCTTGCTTTTGCTCATCTTTTGGCCGTGCTCATCCAGAATGAGGCCGTGCAGATACACCGTCTTAAATGGCACCTCGCCGGTCACATACAGGCCCATCATCAGCATGCGGCTGACCCACGGGAATAATATGTCGACGCCCGTTTCCATGAGGCTCAGCGGATAGAACCGTTTAAAGTCGTCGCCATCGGGGTAATCGAGCGTGGCGTACGGCCAGCTGCCGCTGCTAAACCAGGTGTCGAACACGTCTGGGTCGCGGCGGTATGTCTTGCCATCTTTTTCGATGATCTCTTTGCTTAAATCCTGGTCGTCGTAGATCCAATCGTCGGTGTCGTCCACATTTTGATATGCCGGAATGGGGATCCCCCAGGCAATTTGTCGGCTAATGTTCCAGTCGCGCAAATTTTCCAGGTAGTTAGTAAGCTGCTGCTTTTTGCTCTCGGGGTGAAATACTACCCTTCCCTGCTTGAGCGCCGCAATCGCGGGCTTGGCGAGCGGCTGCATGTCGATAAACCATTGCTCCATCAGCATCGGTTCAATCACGGTGTCGCATTTGTAGCAGTGGCCTACGCGGTTTACATAATTTTCGTCGGTCTTTACCAACAGCCCCTTCTCTTTCAGCGCAGCCACCACGGCTTTGCGAGCCTCAATAATAGTGAGACCTTCAAACCGTCCGGCAAGATGATTGAGCGTGCCGTCGTGGTTAATAATGCGCTTGGCCGGCAAATTGTGGCGCTGAGCCACATCCCAGTCATCAAACGAGTGGGCCGGTGTAATTTTAACTACGCCTGTACCGAAGTTAGGATCAACCATTTCATCGGCAACCACCTGCACGGTGAACGGTCCGTTCACCCCTTCTATCTCTAACACTTTGCCAACGTATTTTTTGTAGCGCTTGTCGTCCGGATGAACGGCCACGGCCGTGTCGCCAAACTTTGTTTCCGGCCGGGTGGTTGCCAACGTGAACGGGCCGTATTTTAAGTAGTACAGCGGTGTCTTTTGTTCTTTATATACCACCTCGATGTCGGCAAAGCCGGTCCGATGGTGCGTGCAGTAGTTTACCAGCCGCTCACCGCGGTAAATCAGCCCCTCATCCCACATTTTTTTAAAGGTAGCGTAGGCCCTGCGGACGATTTTTTCATCCAGGGTAAATGTGTAGCGACTCCAGTCTACTCCCGCGCCCAAACGGCGGAATTGCCCTTCAAAATTTTGCCGGTTCTGGGCCACAAAGTCCCAAATTTGGGCATACAGCTGTTCGCGGGTAAAGTCGAAGCGGCTCTTCCCTTCCTTGGCCAGCTGTTTCTCGTACACCACCTGTGTTTCAAAACCGGCGTGGTCAGCCCCAGGTAGCAACAGTGCGCTCTCTCCGCGCAGGCGGCGGTAGCGGACCTGTATATCCTGCAAAGCAAGCGTGAGGGCGTGCCCAAGGTGTAAATTACCGTTTGCGTTCGGCGGCGGGACGACGACCGAGTAGCTCTTCCCTGTCTTATGTGGCAGAAAAGCCTGGGATTTTTCCCAGAG
>DATGEW010000120.1:0-2857 GCA_035309745.1 Saccharimonadales bacterium (SeqCode) | reverse complement strand
ACTGTTTGCTTCATCAGTTCTTCTCCGATCTACCGGCTGGCTTGGATACCTTCGGTTCGGGCTTCTCTTTCGGAGCAATGGTTGTAGTTCCGGTTTTTCCGCGTGACGCATTTGGTTTCGCCTGAACGCTAATCTCTGCATTCGATCGCTTGCTCCGAATCGTCGCAGATTGCGGCTGCCCGGTGCTATTGGCTTGCTTTTCAACGCGAGTGACGGCACGGCCCTTCTGCACGGTGTCGGTGGCACCAGCAGCGGCAACGGCTGCGGCCTTGCCTTTGCCAGTTATATAACCGACGCCGTTCATAAACTGACCGCCAAGCTTGCGAGCATTTCGCGCACCGCCGCTGACGTAGCTAAACTGCGTCATGACACCTTGGGTCTTCAGAAGAGCTACAATCGTAGCCAATCCCGTCACCATCGCCATGAGCGTATCAGGCAGATTATTATCACTCCCGGCGGCCATTCCAACGAACAACGACGCCGCGAGCTGCAAGATCACAACGTGAACGAACAGCACAAAAATGGTCGTTATATACGTCTTGGCGGCAGTTTCCGAGAAATCGCGAAAGCCGGGGACAAGCCACGCCAGCAGCACGGCAGGTGACAGGACAGCCCCAATGTAGAGTGTTACTAAACGACCTATGTAGTACACGAGCAGTATCACCGATAATATGAGGAACGCTACCATGATAAGCAGTGCTGCCACGCTCTGACCTCCGGACTGTTTGACGACCCCGCTTAACGTATCCCATACAGGGGTTGCGCCGCTGGCCGCATTGACCGCGTCAATCATGACGTTACTTAGGCCAATGAAGCCGTCGATGACAAAAATCTATACGTTCATACCGAGAAATACTAGGCCGAAGCGCGGCAAGAGGTGCTTAATCTCAATATCATCGAAGCCAAACGTGCTGGCGCTCATAACGTGGAAACCTAGCAATGCCACCACTACCACAAACAGTGCGTCGCATATTCCCACCATGACCAGCCAAAGATTGAACACGGCAGAGTTCGTAGCCATAAGTCCGGTGGACTGGGTAAAGAACGACAGCGCATGGAGGAATGGCTGTGCAATCGATTGGATGATGTTGTTCAGGAATCCTGTTACTGCTTTTATAAGCGCCGCTACTAGCCCATTCGACACCTTGTCCGGCGGTATCGCTTGTAGCTGGGGCAAGGCGGCTTTAGGTGTTACCGCCGAAGCGCTATAGGCGTGGGCCAGTACCTCGTTAATAACTCCGGCGGCTAGTACAATGAGTAATCCAATAAGGGCATTACGAATAATCCGCTTGGCCTGATCGAGCCGTTCCGGCTTATTGGCGCTCGTCATATAGACGAAGCCGCCATGGATAAGGAAAATAACACAGGCCACAGATGCCAGCGTACAAAGCGTTCGCAGGAGGGGTACTACGTACGCATGTATGACACTCGTAGCCGACGTGGCGTCGGCCATGAACGTGAGCGGCATGGCTAACAGTCCGTGCATGTACGTCGCCTAATTCCCGAATGCTTTTGTGGCTATAGAGGTAGCGCCGTTGCTGATGACAAGCGCTGCGATTACAATAACCAGACCAATAAGCGAGTGAACAATGGTGCGTTTTGAGTGTTCCAAACGCTCGGGGTTCCCGGCACTAGTGATATATTGAAATCCGCCAATACCCAGGTAAACAGCGCAAAGCGGCCCGGCGACAGCACAAAGAATATTAACTAGCGTCTGCAAGAAACTAATCGTGTTGCTGACACCCGCTTCTGAGCTACTGCTTGAAACGGCAAGAGCCGGATGCGACAAAACCAACGGCAAAGCAACAACTGACAACGCCACCCAGAGATAAATTTTCGTGCTTTTCATGTGGTGTTCCCCTTCTTATTTTTCATGCAAGGTTCCCACTCAAACACAAGCAACAGCCTAAAACAAAAAGTCACCCCTGCCGGTGACCCTCAACCTCAGACTTTCCCATAGACTATTACCGATAGAAACGCAAATAACAAGAACCGACTTTTAAGTGCGTAACGAACTTAGAAGTAAGTTTTGAGAATTAATCTATCGCAACTAGCCCATCCGAATCGTATAGTTCCTGTGCCTGATGTACTTCGTGAAGATGATCTTTCGTCCAGTCCACGACCGGAACGAGCGCGCCGACGAAGGAGCCGCCTAACTCGGTGAGGGTGTATTCTACCTTCGGCGGTACGGTCGGGTGTGCAACCCGTTCAATAAAGCCATGTCGCTCCAATTTATGCAGCATGTCAGTCAGCACCTTTTGCGTCATGTCGGGTACGGCTTTGTTGATTTCGTGATATCGCCGCGTACCATTCCGCAAGCCGTACAAAACTGGCAATGTCCACTTGCTCGACAAAATCGCAACCACGGCCCGCAGATAGTAATCGTCAGTCTTTTCCATGCCCACTCTTTAGGTGTTGATTCGATCAGTAACACATCGGCAGCACACCTAACGATAGCGGGTACGCTTAACCATAAGCATTAACTACTCCAATTATCGCGCAAACGAGGTCAAAATGATAGTCATTCCGCCTATAATTTTGAACCTACAAGCTATTTCTAGGAGCTACAATAAATGGCGCATGTCTGCCACTTCAGCTTCCATGTCTATTTTGTCTTTTGTAGTTTCAACGATCTTATGCGGCTTTTGGATGGCAAAGTAGCGAACGGTCTTGCCTTGCTTGTTAGCGATTTGAATTTCAGCAAGTACTCCGTTGCTCACTGCGCCAAACACCCAAATTTCATCACAGCGCTTAACGAGATTGTTGTTACCTTCACGAACCAGATCACGATCCACGGCATCAAGCAAAAAATAATCGAAAACCATGAATGGGTTCAGGGGGACGCCACCGTTCTCCA
>DATGEW010000119.1:0-6569 GCA_035309745.1 Saccharimonadales bacterium (SeqCode) | reverse complement strand
ATATGACGATTTTATGACCAAGCTGCTGCGCGCCAACCCGAATAGCAGTCGTACGGTTCTGACGGTAGCCGATAGTTTGCAAGTCCGCGGCCCAACAGCCAACCCGCACCTGTGGTACGATTTGCCCCGCATCCCTGCTGTTGCGCAGGTCTTTGAGCAAGCGCTGGCACGGGCCGACCCTGCCGACGCTGCATTATTTACGCATAACCTACAGCAATTCGACACTGCTTTGCAGCCGTCGCTCACAACGCTCGGTCAGATAAAAACGCAGTTTGCCGGCAGCCCGGTGGCATATACGGAACGTGTTCCGGGCTATGTGCTCGCCGATGCTGGGCTCAGTGTACAGACTCCGCCTGGTTTTGCCCGTAGCATCGAAGAGGGCAATGAGCCCAGTGCAAGCGACCAAAGTAACATGCAGGCGCTCATCGTGCATAAACGGATTCGGGCGCTGCTTTACAACGCACAGGCGACCAGCCCGGCAACTGAGCACATCCGCACGCTTGCGGCCCAAACCGGTATCCCCGTGGTGCCGGTCACCGAAACGCTCCCCCGCCAATATCATTCGTTTCAGGAGTGGCAACAAGCGCAGCTGGACGAACTGCTGCACGCCCTACAGCAATGAAGCAGAACATCAGCCCGACCAGCAGTGCACCTATCGCCAGCCTTTGCGCCGCAACGCTCAGTTTTGGGGCGCATACTGTCTGGCGGGCACTTGACCTCGAGGTGCAGCCGGGCGAGTTTTTGGCCGTACTCGGACCGAATGGAGCAGGGAAAAGCAGTCTCTTAAAAGTATTACTCGGCATGCAGGAACTCCACCGCGGATCGGTATATATCGATGGCCAGCCGGTGCGTCGCGGCAATCCGGCCGTTGGATATGTGCCGCAACAGCGTGCTTTTGATGCTTCGCTGCCGCTGCGAGGCTACGACCTGGTGGGCCTGGGCCTTACCGGCAACAGATGGGGGCTGCCGCTCTACACCGCCCAAACGCGTGCCACTATCGAGCATGCGCTTAACCGTGCGGGCGCACAGCGCTACGCCCATCGGCCTATCGGCGCACTCTCTGGTGGCGAGCAGCAGCGGCTGCGTATTGCCCAGGCGCTCATTGGCAATCCGCGGCTTCTGCTGTGTGACGAGCCATTGCTGTCGCTCGACCCTGGTTCCCAGCAGACAATCAGCAAACTTATCCACCGCGAATGTACTCGCGGTGCGGCGGTCGTATTTGTTACGCACGAGATTAACCCCATCCTGCCCTATGTGGATCGGATACTCTACATTGTCGACGGAAAGTGGAAGGTGGGCCCTCCTGATACGATTCTGACCAGCCAAACCCTCAGCGAGCTATACGGCGCTCCGGTAGAGGTTCTGCGCGTCGGCGGCCGCGTTGTGGTTGTCAGCGACAATGTGCCGGCCGAGCCCCACCACATGCACAGCGAGGAGGGAGTATGAACACGCTCGTCACCTACTTGGCGCAACCGTTCGTACAGCACGCGCTGTTGGCTGCAACGCTCGTCGCGCTCGCCTGCGGCCTCATCGGCTCATTCGTGGTGATGCGCGGCATGGCGTTTGCAGTACACGGCACTAGCGAGCTGGCCTTTACCGGTGCAGCCGGCGGGCTGGTGGTAGCCGGCAATCCGGTAGCCGGAGCGTTCGCCGGGGCAATTATTGTTGCCGCCCTCATTGGCACACTCGGCAACCGCGAACGCGAGCGGGACGCATCCATTGGCGTTATTTTGGCGTTTGGTCTCGCCGTTGGCGTACTGCTGTTGAGCTTTTACCACGGGTTTGCGGCGGAGGCCACCAATATCCTGTTTGGATATATTTTTGGCGTGAGTACTGGCCAACTGGTCACGTTGACCATCGTAGGATTGCTCACCGGCGGCGCGATGCTCTTCATGTACCGGCCGCTGTTATTTGCTTCGGTCGATCCGGAAGTGGCCCGGGCCAAGGGCGTACCAGTGCGTTTGCTGGGCCTCCTGTTCCTCTTTATCCTGGCGCTGACGGTCACGGCGGCGGCGCAAATTGTCGGCACGCTGCTGGTGTTAAGCCTGGCGATCACGCCCGCGGCCGCGGCCACCCGGTTGAGCGCGTCACCCCTAAAAGTTACCGCGCTCTCCGTATTGTTTGCTGTCGTTGCCAGCGACGGTGGTTTACTCGTCAGCCTCGCCTTCGACCGCATTAAAGCGAGCGTGTGCATCGCCAGCTGTAGTTTTGTAATCTATCTCCTAGCCCGCCTCATGGGCCGGCGCTATACTGAGTAGGTAACTTGGGAGACAGGAGATCTACTATGAGTAATGACAAAGACACGCAACCGAAAAAACATCACTGGCTGCGTAAAATTATCGTGAACGCCATATTGAAGTAGTTAGACTTCGACAGTCTTTACTACCCACATATCATTGGCTAGCCCTTTATCTGCAAGGTAGCCGAATGGCAGATAAAAATAGCCTTGGTCACCCCACTCGGTTCCCCATGAATTGCGACAGATAAACTGCTCCTCGGTCCTTCTGTAGCCAACGACCAGAACCGCGTGGCCGCCCAACAATTTTTCGTGCGGTGCGGGAATAGGAATGATGCCGGTGCGGGCCGTTTCGTCACTCTCAAAACTTTCGTATACGCTGATGCCGGTTACAAACGGGTAGCCTTCCTGTAGGCAGGCGAACATATCGCTCAGCGGCGAATCGTGCGGCGTGGTAATGCGCTGATATTGGAGGGCCTGGTTTTTCTCGGCGTCGGTGTAGCATTGGGCTGACGGTTTTTCGGTGAACCGAGCGATATCGTAAGGCCACTCGCGTTCGGGCGCCACGCCTATTGTTTTCAGGCTTTTGATACCGTCACGGAGACTGGCGCCGGCGTCGGTTGCTACCGTGCCTTCCATATCCCGCTCGTTGTAATAAATAAACAGGCGGCTGGGCATCATGAAACCGCCGCCTTCTTTGTGACGGTCAAAGTCGAAGGCCGCACCAATGGCGTTGGCAGTGCAGCTGCCCAATTGGCCCTGATTATAGATAGCCGGACACGCCGCACGCAGGTCGATTTCGTCGGGCAGCAGCTCCAGTTTTGGCAAAACCGCCGGCCTAAAGATAATGTCGCGTTGGTCGGGTACGTCCGGCAACCATCCCAAACCGTGCTTTTGCGGTGTCATGTTGTATAGCATTAGCCCTCCTTTTGCTGCAAAGCTGGTTTAACAAGCGGCCGTATGTGGCCGAGCATATAGAACGATCCGGTGATGAGCAGAACTTCCTCGGGGCGCTGCAGCAGCGCGGCATATGCCGCCCGAAGGTCAGGGATGATTTCGTAGCGTGTAAAGCCGGCTTGGGCGCAGGCGTCGGCAATTTCTTGCGGGTCAACCGAAGCATGAGGCGTGTCCTGGCTGGCGGCATAGGTAGTAATAATGATATGGTCGGTGAGCCCGGCAAGCACTTGCACGCCCGGCTCGACGCGATCTTCGCGGCCAGCTACAAAACTGACCAGCGCGGCAATGGGCGTCCGTCCGTAGCGAGCCTTCATGCTGTGCGCCAACGCTTCCAGCTTTTGTTTGTTGTGGGCGCCGTCGAGCACCAACGTCTTGCCATCGGGCAGCGCTATGGTTTCCATGCGGCCAGGTATATAGGTGTGCGCAGCCTGCACCACCGCTTCGTCGGACAGCGGCGGCACCCCATCGCGGTCTAACACATACTGCGCGACCTCCAAGCTCAACCCAAAATTGCGTTGCTGAAACAGCGGCAAAAAACGCAAACTTGTGTCCACGGGCGCGGGTTCGAGCACCTGCAGGTCGGCCTGTTTTTGAGCGGCACGCGACTCAAATGCGGCCATCACTTCTCTGCCCTGGCGGTAGCAAAATACTTTGTTATGCAGCTGGATAATGCCCGCTTTTTGCGCGGCGATTTCGCCGATGGTGTTCCCGAGATATTTCATGTGATCCATGCCGATGTCGGTAATCACGCAAACTTTGTCTTCGCGTTTTACCACATTCGTGCCATCGAGAAGTCCGCCAAGCCCCACTTCTACCACCGCATAATCAACGCCTTGGCGGGCAAATTCCCAGTACATAAAGGCCACCAATACTTCAAAATAAGTGGTCTGGATCTTACTTTTTTTAACCAGGCTCAGGAACGCCGCGAGTTCGCTGCAAAATTCGGCCTCTGGCAATGGCACCAGGTTGATTTGCACCCGCTCATTCACTTCGTCGACATGAGGTGAAACGGTGTGGCCAACTTTTTTGCCCGCGGCATGGAGCAGCGCGGCAATGTAGTACGTCGTCGAAGTTTTGCCCGAGGTACCCGCCACGTGCACCACCTTGAGTTTGTCCTGCGGGTTGCCGATGTACTCCATAAGGTCGAACATGTAGTCGAGCGAATACACCGCGCGTGTCGATATGTTGGTCGGCCAATAGGCTTGGAGCGCGGCATTTGCTTCGGCAAAAGTCGAAATAGTGGGCATAGCCATTATTGTAGCAGAGGGCGGGGGCAAAACGGTCAGCCGGTTATGCGCGTCTGTCAGTAATTGCTATCGCGGTTTCTCCGTACCGCTGCTCCGGGTGTATCAATCGTACAGCAGCTAATTCGGCGTGCCCCAGCTAAGCTGGTATTTCTGGCCGCGCTCGGTGTTGAATTTTCCAAACACATACCAATTGGTGACGGTAATTTTATAAAATTGATGCCCGGCCGGATCTTTGGCCTCTTGCACGATGCTGTCGTCTGCACGTAATCGCTCTTTGATGCACGCTGCTGCGGTTTGTTGATCCGCCTCATGGGTCAACTGTTGGGCGGTACCCTCAAAGTACACGCCGACTACCGGCTCCCCCAGTGCAAACTGCCGGACGATATTACCCGCCACAAACGGGTTGGCAGCGAGCTCTTGGCTGTGGCGGCGTGAAGCCAGCGAGCGGAAATACAGATGTAGCCGTCGTCGTACGCAAAATGTACCTCGCAGACCCATGGTTTGTTGTCCTTGCACGTGGCGAGCGACATATGCACCACGTCCGGCAAATAGTCACGGATAATCTGTTCGATATCGAGGTCTGGTTGGGAAGTTGTGTGGGAGTCCATTCGCCTATTTTAACACGTCAACATATCGTAAATAATGGATACAAAGTTATGGTACTCCCTGCAGGATTCGAACCTACGACCTTCTGTTCCGAAGACAGACGCTCTAATCCGCTGAGCTAAGGGAGCTTAATTTTAAACGCTGATATGTGCGCTCTCTATGACAATTCGCACATACTATCTCGCACTTTGCAATTTCTTTTTTTAAAGTACCGACTCTTCCGGTTGATGATAGATAGTTTACATCGTTAATTTTAGTCCCTTTATCTATATGGTCAAAATCCATCACATAGTATGGGTAGCTAATACCACAATCTTTACAAGGTGCAGCCTCTTTCAGATTTTTTACAAAGTCCTTGATTTCCCTCCTGTACCGGACATTACGCTCAAGGTATTTTTGTTTATTGGCAAGATAGTGCTGTCTGCTCGCCGCTTTCCTGTCTTCATATCCTTATAAGCCATGTAAAGATTGTAACAAGAAAAGTTGGTTCGAAGCCAAGTACTCTAATCCGCTGAGCTACGGGCGCCCGTTGGAGTAAAGTATAGCAGAGTTACCTCTGTTGGGACAGAGGGCCAGGGCGTGAGCATTGCCGCTGGTCCTCTCACTCATTAGTACCTCCTACTTAATTCCCCGGAAACCCAATAGCCGCCCCATTATCATCATAGATATTCCCCAGGCTCGCCCAGTTGCTAGCGGTGGTGGGGGTGAGGGTGGTTTGGTCCTGGACGAGGGTGTTGCTGAGGTAGACACCAATGGGGGTTACTTGCCAGCCACGGTCAAAGTGGTTACGGGTAATGGTAATGTTTCTGCCACGGCCAATACTGATGCCATAGCCGGAGATGTTATCCGGTTCGTGGAGACTGGTCAGGAGGTTGTCGTCGACCAGGACGTGGTCTAAGAAGAGGGCGTCATTACCGCCACAGTCGCCACCTTGGAGGAAGATGGGGTCGTTGTTGCCGCCGAAGAAGGTATTGTGGATGAACGAGAAGTAGGTGCCTTGGCAGCTTTGGGAGTTGTCGCTGTGGGAGCCGTTTAAGCCACTACTGAGGTCATGGATGTAGCTGTCTTCTACGACCGTACCACCATCCAGGCGGAGCCCGTCGTCGGTGTGGTGGATGTTCACCCGTTGGATGAGGTTGTGGGTATTCTGGTTACCACCAGAATACAGGCCACTGCCGACACCGGTAAAGGTGGTGCCGTTGGCACCGCCACCGAGTTCGGCGTCGGTGAGGGTATCGTGGCTGCCACACAGACAGCCGCCGTCACCGCCTTCGCCGCGGATACGGGCGTTGGTTACCGTCACGTTATCTGCATTGATGTTGAGGGCGCCACTAATATCCAGGTTACTGAAGGTACCTGACTTATTGATATTACAGTCACCACTAATGACCGTGATGGCCGTGGCACTGGTAACCGTACAGTCGGTACCATTCACCCGCGGCAGGTTGGGATTGCTCATACCGGTGTTGGTGGCGTCGGGGAAGCCGCAGAGGTGGGGGGTTGGGATGCAGTTGAGGGATTGC
>DATGEW010000118.1:0-3365 GCA_035309745.1 Saccharimonadales bacterium (SeqCode) | reverse complement strand
AAAAAACGAAGCGCGGGGGGCGCTTCGTCTTTGCTGATGTTGGTGAGCACAATGACGCGTACATCGCTGCCCCACCGTTCCGCACGGAGGTGGGCCAGCATTTCTGCCCCACCCATAACCGGCATGAGAAGATCGAGCAATATAATATCCGGCCGGCGCTCCCGAATGAGTTCCAAGCCTTCGGCGCCATTACCGGCGGTAGCCACCTCGAACCCGTCGCGCTCCAGCTTTAATTTATAGATAAAACGCAGGTCAGTGTCGTCCTCGACAACGATAGCTTTGCTCATAGGGACTATTCGGGGTGTCTATTTAATTTTTACCGTGTGTTCGTTTTTACGTTTAGACTCTCTCAGTAGTACCACAGAATACTACCGTGCTGCAAGCTAGAAAACAGAGAATTGTACACTGCATGTGCCGATGTTGGCCAGGAACATCAAGTAATCCACAATTTTGACGAACAATATAAAATGTGTCTTGACTTTTTACCTGTTTTCGCTTATGATGTACCGGTATCCTCCAAGTGGAGTGATAGTCAATTTAGAAGACGAAAGCGGTCCCTAAATGGGGCCGCTTTTTGCTTTTCCGACTGTACCTAATAGAGGTCTTAAATATTATGAATATTCATGTTGGCGCCGGTATCGGTACCGGGCCCACCACACTTGCGGCATTCGATTCTGCGCTCAATGATCTGGGCATTGCCAACTACAATCTGCTGCGTTTAAGTTCGGTTATTCCGCCTAAAACCCGAATTACTGTGCATGAAGATCGTATCTTACGCGATATGCCGGGCGAATGGGGTGACCGCTTGTACGTGGTAATGGCCGAAATCCGAGTAGATAAGCCGAACGAAGAAGCATGGGCTGGCGTCGGGTGGGTGCAAGATCCCGAGACGGGCCGCGGTTTATTCGTGGAGCATGAAGGCCATAACGAGCACACGGTACGCCGTGACATTACCCAAAGCCTGGAGGCGCTCATGGCCACTCGCAACGTCGATTTTGGCCCCATCCACATGAAGGTCGTCGGACGCGCGTGCATCCACGAACCTGTCTGTGCGATGGTCGCCGCAGTATATCAGGCGAGCGACTGGGATAATAAGCCGCATTTGTTTGAAGCGAGGATTAAAAATGGCGACTGAAACGCTGCCCCACCGGCCCTCAACTCCGCATGAAGGCGCGCCCGAAATCCAAGTTGCCAACACGCTAGCTGTCAATAATCCTGAGAGCAAAAGGGATGGTAAGGCTAGCGATGCCTTGCTTGATGTCGCTGCAGCGGGAATTGTTGCCGCCGATGCACCGATAGTCTTCGAAGCCATCCCCTGGGCAGGCATGCAGGCGGCCGCTTCACTAACACACAATCCATGGTTACAGGCCGGACTGGTGACCGCCGGCACGCTCGCGATTGAAGGGGGTGCAGCCTGGGGCGCCTCGCGCTTACTGGCCAAAGAAACAGGCAGCCGGGTTATGGGATGGGTTCACAAGAGACTCGGTAAGGCTGGGTTAAAAGGAACGGTCGATACTAATTTTGCTACAGACACTGCTACGGCCTTCGTTTTAGGCACGCCAGCAATGCTAACTATGAAAAATGGGCTTAATCCGGCACGGAATGAAAAACAGAACCGTAGCCTAGGGCTTAGAACTGCTGTAGTAACAACAGGTATGGGTGCAATCGGGAATGGCTTCGTTGCTGAAGGCGTGCAGCATTTCAATTATGAAACCGCCGGCATGGCTGCTGTTGTAATAGGTGGCTTATTCGCAGCAAGAAGTGTCATTAAAAACCGCCTGCGGCGTCGGGAAGATCGTATACGCCAAGAAGCGCAAGATGCCGAAATTCGTGCAACTGTGCCAACTGAACCTACTTATAATTTGACGGAAGATCAGCATGGCGTCATAGAACGCGATTTAGTTCGAATTGCCCGCCAACAACATGGACACGGTGTGTTTGCGGTGTGGATTGACGGCAGACATCCGATGGCCAATCTTATTCGTACGGAAGAACAGAGGAAACTACCGGAAGTTGATATAGGAAGTCTCTTTAAGGATTACGAGAATATATCAACATTCCTCGCAGTGGTAGATACTCGTCGGAGCGCCGGGGACGGCCACGTTATTCGCGGTGCGCGTACTACCGGACGCCAGAGCAACGACACTGATGCTTCTAAGGATGTAGCCCGCGATGGCGGTAGCCATATGGCTATGCTCCGTGACATGATTGCGGATGGTGAAATTACCGGTGAAGAAATAGAGGAGTACTATCGCAATGGCGAGGTAGATCTGGGGCGTAGTCTTAGCGTGGAGTCCAACTTTAAAATTCGGCGCGCTGGGAAGCGTTTCGGTATCCTGCATATGGCCGATCTTGCACACCTGATGCTATATGACTACATGACCGACGGAAAGAGAAGTAGCCGCGCGGCAATTTTTGCCCATATAAACAAGCAGACACAGCAATCGGTTGGCCGGACGGGTCTGGTTGTTCAAACTATTGCTGGCCGGGATGATTTAAAAACACCGGCTGGTCCGACCGGTAAAGGTCGTTATGACGATAACTTCAAACCTGTAGTGATGCCAAACACTGGCAGGACACGCCGCACGTTAGGAAGTTTATTGCCTTGGGCTCCGAGTAAGACATTTATTAGCGCCTGATCCTTCCCGCCTTGCTATACTGCTAGTATGCTTGTGCCTATAATTTTGGCTGTTCTTGTAGCTGGCCAGCTATTTCTTGGCCTATTACTTTTGCTACAAGGGCAACGCACAAAGCGCACCGACCAGCGATTATTCGCAACGCTTGCATTTACTATTGCTATTTGGACGCTCGCGGTGAGCCTCTTAGTGGGTATCGACAGTAATAGTGCCGGCCATCATCGGACTTTTTATGTCGTGGTTAACGAAATATCCTTCATATTGTCATTTGCTATTTTCTTATTGGTATACGCCTTTAGTTTATTTTATCCGTTGAAACGCAAGGCCAACAGCCTGGATAAGATATTGATATCCTTGGGTGTTTGCTTGACTGCACTTGCTCCATTGCCATTTATTGCCGGAACGTTCCAGGTACACGGCGCAAGACTTACATATGCATACGGCAGATTCGCATTCCTCATCGCGTTGTACGCGGTCACGGTCGTCACGGCAATTTTCTTTACGGTGACGAATCAAATCCGCCACACTCACGATGTAAAAATGCGCCAACAGTCCCGCACACTATTAATTGGTATTGGCTTGACCCTATTACAAGGAGTGCTTTTCATTGTCGTACTGCCTATCATATTCGGACAACAATCTATTTTATATGCCCTTGGCTACAGTGCGCCTTTCTATTTGCTTGCTTTTACGGGATACGGACTGCTTCGGCAAGGCTTGTTTAATATC
>DATGEW010000117.1:0-10883 GCA_035309745.1 Saccharimonadales bacterium (SeqCode) | reverse complement strand
TGCGCTCACACAAGGGTTTAGAGTGCAGGACGCACGCGGGCAGCTCCACCCCTTCCGGAGGGATCAATTGTTTTTAAGCATATTCGAAAGTTGTAAGCATCGCATGAGTGCGCTCCCCGACGCCACCTCGCTCACGCAGCTGGTTATCGACCGCCTCTTGCAGCAACGCAGCGCACTCCTTAAACGGGACGAGGTTGTGCGGACCTGTGCTGCTGCACTCAAACAGTTTGATCCCGTTGCCGCGGCGGTGTACGTCGCCTACCATCCGGTAGCACAAAAATAATTACTTCTTCACCGCTTTTTCGGTCACATCGAATTTGGTTGGATACCAGGCAAACATCAGGCGGGTCTGCGAATACAGCGCTGCAAGCGAGCCGTAGACAATGGTAGTAACCGGCAGGTACACCCACTGCAGAATCATAAAAATGGTGCGGTGCCGTTTGTAGCGTTCGGGGCGCGGCGGCAAGGTCTTGAGCGCCACGAATAGAGAGGCGAGCGCGCCGATCAGCCCAATGGTTTGAATCCGGCTGACGATAATGGGCAATTGGTTTGCCGCATAGTTTTGCGGATTGATAAGTACGGGCACGAATGCAGCCAAGGCCAAGATAAGCGCACCCGCTGCCCAGCTGACATGATTCTCTAAGATACGCAAAAACTTCACCATAAGATCGCCTTTGGGTACCTTATTTTTCTTGAAGAAGCCTTGGTTGGCGATGTAGGCAATGTCTGAGGCGCCGTACGTCCACCGACGGACCTGCACAAATTGCGCCTTGAGCGTGCGGATGTAGCCATCGGCGAGCACTGCGTCGCAGTAAATAGGAATAGACAACGGGTAGACACGGTAATCACCGTCAAAATGGAAATAGCTGCGCCAGAATTGGTGCCCATCTTCCACCACGGTACGCATACTCCAAAAATCCATGTCGATGAGCGCCTTGAGACACTGCGCGTGCGCCGAAAAATTGCGCTCCAGGTGCGGCCGCTGCGTTAAGACGATGTAGAAAAAGTTATTGCCGGTGGCTACGACTCGCATGGGCGCGGGCACATCCCAAATATTGCTGGTGAACATAGGCAGCGGCTGGTACGATGCGCGCAGCGGATCCGGCGAAACGCAGTATAAATAGGTCAGCGCCGAAAGGTAGCGCGGGTGCGGACGGTTGTCGGCGTCGATGGTCGTAACGACTACTTTTAGGGGGTCGATGTGGTGTGCCTCTACATACTCCTGCAGCCGCCGCCCGGCAAAAGTAATATTACTTCCCTTGCCGATCACCTCGCCGGGTATGCCATCAGGGTGTTTTACCGCCATGGCGTACTTAAATTTATCTTTGTACTTTTCGATGAGCTTTTCGGATTGTTTTGCAATGCGCTCACCACCCCGCTCTTCATACGCCAATATAAATATAACGTGCTCTTTCACGTCGTATTCGGCGTGCACTAATGATTGAATCGTGGGCTCGACCACTTCCTGGCTCTCGTTATACGTCGCCAGAATAACGGCATGGATAAGCTCGCTGGGCCGTACCACCGGCGGCTGTACGCTGAGGCGCAGCAGATTGTCGTAGTGCCATTTAGGGCGATGCACGAGTGCGTCGGCTACCTCGCCGGCCTCAACTTCCGCGACGAGGGCGTTCCAATCTACCTTTTCATGCTCACGCATTGTTCGGTAGCCGGCAAGCGCCCGGATATCTACCGCCACCGATCGGGTAAAGTAGATGAGCACGTACGCCAAAATAAAGAAAGCCGCCAGGGTGACATTTATAAGACTAAGGAGTAGCGGCAACACTAACATAAACCAGGAGATTGCCCCGGGCAGTATTTCAAAAAAACGATATCGGCGGGGCCGGTCGGTTTCGTACGGGATTTCGAGGTCGGTCATACTAATGCAGCACCATGAGCGCGTTACTAACAATGATCGATAATATAAGCAGCAGCACGCCCGCGCCCAACACAGAAAGCGACAGCTCCCGCCGGACGCCATAGGTCCGTACACTCAACCCTACTGCAATAACAACGACCACCACGGCAAACACGGCGAAGCTCAAAATATCTGTGATGCTCCCTGCTTTAAAGGGGCTAATGCCGAGATTGGAGCGGTATTCTACGATATAGCCGCTGCCCCCCTGGCCGACATTGAGCCGCAGGAATATAAGAATGGTGCTAATGAATGCCAAAAAAATGTTGCCGCTTACCAGCAGCAGCACCAATTTGTCGTGTAGGTAGGTTTTGGGTATGGGCATCATGCACTTTTATTGTAAGCCCAGCGGCGGCATTCGTAAATTGCTGTATCCGGGTAAAATCTGGTGCGGGTAGAGAGAATCGAACTCTCCGCTCAGCCTTGGGAAGGCTGCATATTAGCCACTATACGATACCCGCAATTACTTTGCTGCCATATATGGAGCCACCTCGGGGATTCGAACCCCGGACCCCCGCTTTACGAAAGCGGTGCTCTAGCCAACTGAGCTAAGGTGGCACACGATCAGACAACGTTATTATAACAGACTACCGAAAACTGTGAAGATCGGACGCAAGTAAATTCGAGTTACGTGCCCGCTGTTGGTATGTCGTATACCAATTTTTGTATTCAAACATACGAGGGTGTTCCGCGATATGTCATAATTGAATACAAAAAATTATACTTTCCTTTTTTCCCTGTTTACTCAGTCTTGCGGTTGCGGATGCCGACTGCCGATACGACACCGCCGGTCATAACCAACAGCGCAGTAACCAAAATTGCCCGGTGGAAACCGGTAAGATTCAGGTGAGCCCCCACTACCACACCGGCGAACGCAATGGTGATAAGCCCGGCGATCCGGGCGACTGCATTATTCACAGCCGAGGCGATGCCGGCCTGTTCTTTTGCAATGTGCCCCAACACTGCCGCCGTTAGCGGTGCAACGGTGGTAGCCAACCCCAGGCCAAATATAATGATGCCTGGCAGCAACTCCGACCAGTAGTGCAGTGGCGTACCAACCCGCAGCATCCATAAAAATCCGGCAGACGCCACCATCGGCCCCACCGCCATGAATAATCTAGGTCCAAACTTGCCCGCCAAAGCACCGAAACGCGGCGAGCACAAAAACATAATTATCGTCACCGGCAGCAACGCGAGACCTGCGGAAAATGCCGAGTAACCACTGACCTGCTGCAAAAAGATAACCACCAGGAAGGTGGCTATCGACAGCCCGCCATATATCGCTAGGGTCGCGATGTTGCCCACTCTAAAGTTTCTTATCTTAAAAAGTGAGAGCGGCAGCATCGCGGCCGGATTGCGATGTTCGTACCAAATAAATGCGGCGAGAGCGCATATTCCCCCAACTAACGGCAGCAATATTGCCGCGCTGTGCCAGCCGTAGCGCGGCTGCTCGATAAGACCAAAGACAAATCCAAACAAGCCAGCGCTGCATAAAACGGCACCCACGATGTCTAGTGTAACCTTCTTATTATCTCTCGGCTGTTTAAGCAGGCCCAGCAGCAATAAGCACACCGCAATCGGCACCACATTAATAGCAAAAATGAGCCGCCACGACGCAACATCAACCAAAAAACCGCCCAGCAGCGGACCAATAACAAATGATATACCCGTCCACGCCGTCCAGGTCCCAATGGCCTTGCCCTGGGCGCTTCCCAAGAACGACGAAATAATCAGAGCGAGCGAACTCGGCACCAGCAACGCGCCAGCGATCCCCTGCAACCCCCGGGCAATAATCAAAAACGCCCCATTTGGCGCGGCCGCGCACAAAAGCGAAGCGGCCCCGAAGCCCACCAGACCAATGTACAGGATTCGCTTGCGGCCAAATAAATCGGATAGCGACCCGGCCAGCAAGATGAACGACCCCAGCATAATAAGGTACGCATCGACAACCCACTGCTGAATCGTAAGACCCCCGCCGAAGTTGCGGCTTATCGCTGGCAAAGCGACATTCACAACCGAACCATCCAAAAACGCAACGAACGAAGCCAGAATACTAATGATCAATACGAGCCGCTGCGATCTTTGCACCTTTTAAGCATAGCATTCATGAAACAAAAAACCTCCCCGATGGAGGTTTTCATAAGCTTGGCGGGCTCGACCGGATTCGAACCGGCGATCTTCTCCGTGACAGGGAGACGTGATAGGCCTCTTCACTACGAGCCCAAAAGCCAAAGGCTTTTGTAAGTAACAGGGGTAATAATAGCAGGAAGCCACAACAAAAGCAACAACCAGTAGGCTCTCCGCTTATACGTGGATAAATTGCTTTTGTTTGTGGGCGTGTTGGAGTGGGCCCAAGTAGGTATTTATATCCTGGAATTGGAAGAAAATGTGCGCCGCACGAATGCTCGCGCCATCCACTTCGGTTACGCGGATAATCTCGAGGCCGCCCGGCGTTTCCACGACACCGCTTGTTTGGCCGGCACCGAGCTTAAATAGGGCGTCGACTACCTGGGGCGAAAGATCACGGTTGTCCTTTGTTATGGCAAAGCCGTAGTCGCCACCATTGGCGGCAGTCGCTCTATCGTTCGAAAATTGTTTCGCCAACGACGCAAAATCACCCCCGTTAGCAAGCTGGGTGAGTACATTTTTTGCACGATCGTGAGTGCTGACGTCGAGGGTGGATACAACTTTCTGATTAAGCAGCTGCGTCTTTAGCTCACGCTTGAAGTCGTCGAGCGACCAGCCCCAAAATTCTTTAAGCACATCCTCGAATACCGCATCGTTGCCGCCCAGCCGATTCTGGCTGCGTAGCAGGACGACCTCATTATTGACCTCCTGGCTGGAGACCGACACATGGTGCTGCGCGGCGAGCTGTTTTATGTACGCCTCGTTTATAACAGTCTGCAGAGCGACTTTGCGAAAAGCGGCGAGCTGCTGCTTGCCCGCGGTGCTCTTGAAATCAATTTTTTGCTGCGTCTGGTAATAGTGAATGTAGTGACGCAGCTCAAAAAGATAATTCTCGTAGGACACATAGCTGGAGCCAGCCTTTGCCACAGGAAATGGGATAACCTGCGTGACACGGTAAATAAACGTCGACGTACTGTGAAATTTATAGAGCGCAAGGCCACAGTAGGTGAAAAAGCCGATGACCAAAATGGCAAACATCGAAACGGAAATGCTGACGATGCGGCGGAATGAATGCTGCAACGGATAAATATACTTGCGCGCACTGCTGAGGACCTCTTCGCGGTGCTCGGCGACGGTCTCGTTGGTGATGCGCGGAATGTTATGGATCGCTTCTTCGAGGGTCGCTTCCGGCGCAGCTTTGCGGCGGAGCAAGGGCGGCCGCTTGGAGAGCAGTTGTTTTATCTTATGCTTCATCTTCTTCTGCCATTTCTTGATCTGCTGACGGTTGTGCGGCAGCGGCACCTGGATTGGTAATCGCCGATATGCCCTGCTCGCGGAGAATCTCCAAAATTTTCTTCTGGATTTTGGCCGGGTGGCTAATTTCGTGGATAAGCAGATCCCCCACAAATGTCTGCATCATAATTGTACCAAACCCCAGCAATGTTTCCTGGATGCCGGCGACTTCGTAATTGACCATTTGGATTTGGTTAAGCCCCATGTCGATGACGCTGCGGTGGAACAGCCCTTTCTGCGTAATTTGAATGAGCCGCTGGTTGGTGAGGATAAACACGCTGAAATGCCAGTTGACCCACGACGGCAAAAACAAAAACAAACCTAGGCCGAGGCCGCACAACAGCCCGATGAAATAAACGGAATATTGCGGATTAAACAGCGACGGCACGGTGCCGAGCAGCACCGCCAAACCGGCAAAAATGAGCCCG
The DNA here is from genome assembly GCA_035309745.1 of Saccharimonadales bacterium (SeqCode). GTDB lineage: Bacteria > Patescibacteriota > Saccharimonadia > Saccharimonadales > UBA4665 > PMNU01. The sequence goes on along the minus strand of DATGEW010000117.1, from coordinate 5,123 downwards.
CGGCGCATCACAATGGGATGTTTGCGAAATACAAAAAGCACCTCTTCATCGTCGAACTGATCGTCGAAATATTTTTCGGCCATACTTATTTCTATTGTACGCCATCTTGCGTCGAAGAGCGACGTATGGCGGTGCTAAGCTCCTCTTTTTCGAGCGAGCTTTTGGTCGTAGATATAAATAAACTTCGCTGTGGTGCCCCCGAGAGGAGTCGAACCTCTAGCTCCTCCTTAGGACGGAGTTGTTTTATCCATTGAACTACAGGGGCGTTTCTGCATGCTGTGTTTGACCCGGTTGAACCTCTCCAAAACTTCCTCAGGCGGGAGCGGAGTTAAGTTTTGGAGGCCTCTTCAACCGGGTCAAACGACCTTTTGAAATGCGAAGGTCCAGCCGAGCCAGACACATTAAAAATCCGCCGGTCAAAAAACCAAAATTTAAAGTGCTAACGCGGCTGCGTGAAGTGCTCGTGCACGGCGTTGTAGTCGAACTGCTCGGCACCAGTAAACCAGTGTGCGATTTCTTTTTGAGCTTCTTCGGGGTCGGCGCTGGCGTGGATAATGTTGGCCACTCCCTTGCCTGTTTTGCCGGCCTGGCCGTAACTCACGTGCGCGTAGTCGCCACGAATGGTGCCGGGCAGCGCGCTTTTCGGTTCGGTGCTGCCAACCATTTTACGGACGGTTTCCACGGCGTCGACGCCTTCGAGCACCATGGCGATGACCGGCCCTTCTTGCATGCTGGCGAGCGTGCTTTCAAAAATCTCGTCGCCTTTGCGCGTTTTAAGCGTGCCGATACCTTCGTAGTGCTTGAAGTAATGCTCGTAATCGGGCTGAAGCATCTTGGCGCCGACAATTTTGAAACCAGCTTTTTCAAAACGGGCCAGCACTTCACCGACGATGCCACGCATAAGGGCGTCTGGCTTAAAAATAATAAGGGTTCGTTCCATTCGGATTCCTTTTTTACGTTCGATGAGCCTATTGTAACAGATGTAGGCCGCTATCTCTAGCCGGCTTCTTACGCTACCTCACGGCCGCTCTATGCCGCGGCAGTAAATGCGACAAGGTGTACAATAAGGATATGCTTTTTGCAAAGGCCAAAACCGATTTTTTGGAATATTTGGAGATTGAGCAAAACCGCTCACAAAAAACGATCGCCAATTACGACCATTACTTAACCCGGCTCATCGACTTCGCGGGCGACGACTTGCAAGTGAAAGATATCGACCCCGAGCTCATCCGCAAATGGCGGCTGTGGCTGAACCGGCTCGGCACCAACGTGAGCGACGAGCTGCAGAAAACAACCCAGAACTACCACCTGATTGCCCTGCGCAGTTTCTTAAAATTTTGCGCCAAACGCGACCTGCCTGCGCTGCCGGCCGACAAAGTGGAGCTGGCACACACGGTGCGCAAACAGGTCACCTTTCTGAACGAAGACGAGCTTGCCCGGCTGTTTGACCAGCCCGACCTCGATACCCAAAATGGCCTGCGCGACCGGGCGATACTGGAATTGCTGTTCAGCTCAGGACTCCGAGTTTCCGAGCTGGTTGGGCTCGACCGTGAGCATATTAACCTGAAACGCCGCGAGTTTATGGTACGCGGTAAAGGACAAAAAGACCGGCCGATTTTTATTAGCGAACAGGCCGCCGATTGGCTGCAACGATATTTAGACAAACGGCAGGATACGACTCGCCCGCTTTTCGTGCGCTATAGCGGGCGTAAAACCGTGGATCTCACCGGTAACTTTCACCGCCTCACGGCGCGCAGCGTGCAGCGGCTGGTGGCCCACTACGCATTGCTGGCCGGCATTACCAAGCATGTCAGCCCGCACACTTTGCGTCACTCGTTTGCTACCGATTTACTCATGAACGGTGCCGACTTGCGCAGCGTGCAGGCGATGCTCGGCCACAGCAATATCGCTACCACGCAAATTTACACGCACGTAACCGACCCGCACCTCAAAAGCGTGCACGAACGATTCCATAGCCGTAAGGTGTAATAGCCGGCGTTCACCTTTTGCCTTAGCGGGTTAATTACACAGCGGGTTACCGCTGCCGTTCATGGTGGGCACAGCGCTGGCGGCGGTAGAAGTATAGTAGTTGGTCATGACCACAAATCGTTTGCAGAGCGAATCGCTGGTTTGAATAGCGTAATCACTGGTTTGGTTAAGGCCCGCACCGGGCAGACCAACGCGCACCTGGATGCGGCGCAGCACGTCTTGGGCTTTGCCGGTCGCATCAATAACGGCCTGTGCACCTTGGAACGAAACCGGGTTGCCGCTGGCGTCGGTACCGCTTATTTGCAAATTAACCGGGTTGTAAAGCGTGCTCACGCGCAAATAATATTGCGCTGCGCCGAGGCCGCTGGACATAGTAAGATTGCAATTCGTGTTGGTGCAGTGGTCGCCGATGATGTCTTGGCTGCCGTTGGTTTGGAAGGTCGTGGTGTTCGTTCCACCGCTACGCTGCGGTACGACAAATGAGCTCATCGTGCCGGTTTGCAGCGAATTATAATTGAACGATCCACCGCTCGCGACGAGATCGAACCGCAGCACACCGTAGCCGCAAGCCGACGCCGTCCAGGCGGCGGAGCTCGAAAATACTTTGGTCGTACTATTCGGGCAGCCATTTGCCGGCGTGGCGTTGCTGGAATCTGCAGTGGTCCAGGTAAACGTCAGTTTGTTGATGGTGCCGCTGCTGGCCACGAGCGGCACAACATAACCGCTGGTGGTGTTGAGCGGATAATTGAGTATTGCCGGGGTGGGATTGACCAGTACGCAGCTGTACGAAACGTTCGCCCCGCCGCTGAGCGAAGAACTTGGCAGCCCGGAATAAAATGCCGCTTCCGCGCCGGAACCGTTGGTGCAGTCCGGTTTCGCAGGCACGGTGCCGCCGGCAGTTTTAATAAGATTGCGCACGTCGTTTACGCCAGTTTCGGCGGCATAAAATGCCTGGGTGCTCAGCTGGCGATCGAGCGCCTGGCGTTGGTTGCGCCGGGCGATTTGAGCGAAGCCGAGCACGATGAGACTCAGGACAATCATCAACACCATCGTCACCATAATGGAGACCATGCCTGCTTCTTTGGTGGTGTGCATGCGTTGGCGGAAGTTCGTGTTCATGGTTATCCTTATTGTACTCGCTTTACGACAACTGTGCTAAGGTCGGAAATGGCGCAAAACTGCGTGCCTGCCTGCTGCGGTTTGCAGCTGGCTGTGGTGGTTGTGGGGTTGTTGATGACGGCATCGTCGCCAAACACGACGCGCACTTCTACCTGCCACAAATTGGTACCGACATTTTTGAGTACCAAATTGCTGATGCGCATCTTGGGGCCGAGCAGCTCACGGCCGGTGAGCGAGCCAGGCGCCGCACATCCACCGGAGAAGGCTTGCTCGATAACGGCGTGACTCGTCTGATGCTGGGCGGGAATCGGCACGGTATCTACCAGCTGATACCCCGGATAATATATAAACTCCTGGCTTCCCACACAGAAAAAGGCCTGCGAACCAGCGGGCGGACTCAGCGGTGAGGGGGTTACCGTGCCGCTGTTAAATTGCACCGCCTGGCTGACGGCATCTAAAATATTACGCGCTGCGTTTTGGGTGTTTGTTTCGGTCACGCCCTTATAATACACGCGCGACACTTGCAGGATACCAACCGTGACCAGCAACAATACGACCGAAAAAACGAGAGTGGCAATAAGCAACTCCACAATGGTGAATCCGCGCTGCCCGCCCGCTGAAGTATCTCTTGTACGCATTACTGGTATGCCCTATAGGTTAACTGCAGATTGTCGGTGGTGCGGCCATCGACATCGGTCCAGGTTTCTTTAAGGGCGAATAGCTGCCCGGTACGCCGTATTGCCAAAGTAAATATAGGCTTTCGATTAGCTGGAGGTGTGGGTATGCCTGAGACATCCACCGAGCAGAGGTTACTGCTTGGCCCGGTGGTATCTACGACCGTTGTCGTGCTCGCAATACAAAAACTGGCCGGCGCACCCGGGCCGAATACAGCCTGGGGGTTAGTGGCGATGACGCCCTTCAGCTGCTCTATCTGCGATTCGCCGAGCTTGAGCGCGTTCCCCCGCTCTTGTGCTGCCTCGGTTTGCTGCAGGCTGGTGTTGCTTACCACATAGGCGCCGCCCAAAATGAGGCTTACTACCGCCACCGAGATAAGCACCTCGACAATCGTATCACCGCGCTCGCGTGCCTGGCGCCAGGTCCTTTTTACGTGCATGTTTTGTTCCCCTTTATGGTGAGTGTTACGGCAAGCGGATGGCCATTGCCCCCAATGACAACCAGACCGGATTGGTTCGTGCCGGCGCTCACAAAACAGACCGACACGCCATTGGCCGGGTTCATAACGCTGGTAGCTAAACCGGCATTGATGGCGTCGGCCACTGCCGTACGCTGCGAGTTGATAACCGTACCTGCAACCGGCACAACATTCACCTGCTGCGACCCGGAAACAATCGAGCCGCTCGAATACGATGCCAGGCTGCTCGTAAAGGCCACCGCACCAATGGGCACGTCGGCTCCGCCGTTGTTGTACCACATCTTGTATGTGGTGAGACCGCTTTGGAGTTCCCCCTTATCGGTCTGGTCCGGTAAAAGCGGCTGGGCGGTCGATGGCGCGACGGCCATCGGTTTCGCCTGAGCAAGCGTCTGCACGTCCTGCCCCGTTGCGGGGTCATTTTGCAGCCCGGCAATCGTAAACACGGCGAATTGCTCCGGCTTGGTATTTTGCACGGCGAATTGCATCGCCTTGCCTACAAAAATACAGCCACTGTTGGTGCCCTGCTGGTTGGCGCCACTGGCAAGCAATGGGCCGGTGCCTGATGCCGCGCACTGAAAATTATTGCGGTTCGGATAAAAGCCGACCGACACGTCATTAATATTCTGCTGAATTTGCGATTGGACTTGCTGGATTGCCTGGTTGAAAGCCGCCTGATTTTGACGGCCCGAAATCATGATGGCGGCGCTCACAAACAAGAGGCCGGTCACTGCGAACACTATCAGCACCTCTACGATGGTAAATCCTTGCACTCGGGATGCCGCCAATACACGCCCCATGCGCGAACGCATGCGCGACACCGTATGGCGATCAGTGCGGGGGCCACCCTCCATACGCATCAGTA
>DATGEW010000116.1:0-8421 GCA_035309745.1 Saccharimonadales bacterium (SeqCode) | reverse complement strand
TTTAGGTCTGCAAAGTCTTGTTGTTCCTTTTCGATAAACTCATTGACTGTCGGCTTATTGCCACCGTGCCATGATACGAAGATTATCGTGCTTGCACTATCTTTTAGGCAGTCAACAATATCTCGAATGATTGCATATAGTGTTTCCGGCTTCAGCGATATCGTACCCTGGAAACCAACATGCTGCCAGGAGGGGCCGATGGGGATATGTGGCAAGAATATGACTTCCGGCAAGGCTGTCTGAACATTCTCCATAAGGGCGTTTTGGATGAAGTTATCTGTACCGAGCGGTGCGTAGCGACCGTGCTGCTCGGTTGCGCCAAGCGAAACGAGAAATACATTCTTTTTATTGAGTTTAGGGTCAAAGGTGTTGAAATCTGATAATTGCATAGTTGTCATTATACAGGATAGGTTAGCCCTCCCACTGTCTGGCTATTGTAAGGCCATAACTGGCCGCCTCAAGGTCGTTCAGACGTGGGGTGCTCCACCTTGACGCGTCCAGTTCTGACCTTGCCCGTTCGACAGAGCGGGAGGTCGAACGCTCGAAAGTTTCAGAAGTAACTTTACGAGGAGGTTTGCTATGCAGACAGAAAACGCAGTTGAGATTGCGAAGTTGAATGATGCGTTTCGGCACAGTGGTTTTGGTATCACGGTGACGCCTGGCGTACAGGCGGTAGAAGATTTGTCGGGTTTGATTGACGAGGTGCGTAGGTTTAACGAGTTTACTGAGGATAATGACCCATACGGTGAGCACGATTTCGGTACTGTCCACTGGTACGGCGAAAAAGTGTTCTGGAAGATAGATTACTACGACCAGAAACTTGAATATGGCGAGGAGCCATTATCGCCGGATTGCAGACGGGTACTGACCGTTATGCTGGCAAGCGAGTATTAGTTCACTGGCTCTTTAAGTATAACCCGGGAGCTGGGTAACTGGCTTCCGGGTTTTGATTTCGTGAAGGAGATTTAGGTTATGTGTAAGTCAAAAGGTTATAACGGATGGAGCAATTACGAGACGTGGGTGGTTGCGCTTTGGCTCAATAACGATCCGGCCAGCTACAATGCGCTTGAGGCGATCAAGGCCGAGGACGAGAGCGAGTATCACAAAGCAGAGAGCTTAGAAGAACTAGTACGTGAACTGTATGAGTTTGAGCCAGTAGGCATTGTTGCCGACCTGGTTAATTCTGCGTTTGCTCAAGTGAATTGGGCAGAGATTGTGACGGAAAGGTAGCTCCGCCTGTCCTGAGCACGACGATAAACTACTCAAACAGGCGAACAAAAGACTTGGGGCTGAATACACTTGACCAGATGCGGTCAGAGTTTCCGCCCAAAGCTTTTAGATCGGTTGCAAGTACGTAAATCTCGTCTTCATCCATCCCCATATTTTCAAGCTTCTTGCGTGCTGTAAACAAAAAACTGTTTTTGTCATTACCATGCCTGAGGATAAAACCAATGTGCGGATAGTCACCGTCCCAACCTTCATCTTCGCTGTGCCTAATGATTTCATCAAAACGCTTTCGAGCAATATAAAGCGGTTTGTCGTCCATAACGACAATAACAGCCTCTTTGTTGTCTGGTGTACGAATGTAGAGGTCTGGCCGGTTCTTGGGGAACTGACTGAAGCGGTTGATCTCGGCCTTAGTGAATATATTGGTATCAGCTGGCAGGAAATGATTAAGGATGGCGTAGCAATGCGCGGCGGCGAGGCAACGTTCGATAAACTCTGGCGTGGCGACGTCATTCTTGTAGAGCGCATGGACGGTAGATTCTTTGACATCGAGGAGTCTACGAACGGCTGTAACGCCTTGCTTGTTCAGGTAATAGTAGGCGGCCTTTCGGTCAATCCGGAACTCCTTCTCATAAACTTTGCTGACTAGCTTTTTATCAACTAATGCTTCTAGGGCTTGATAAACACCTTGACGACTAATACCCATAACCTGAGCTGCTAACTGTGCTGATATAAAACGAAATTTGAATAATGATTTCAGTATTCTTTGCTGTTGAACTGTAATTTTTACTTCTTCCTGGCCTGCTTCCATATATATCTACTCTCCTATACGTAAGTATATATAAAGAGAGAGTGTTTTGTGAATGTCTCTATCTGTTAATTTGTACCCTTCTAATTGCTATGCACTGCAAGTATTTTCTGCGCCAAACGCATTGATATTTATAAGTAACTAGTAGTATAATTACTAGTAGATTGAGCGTCAACAGGAGGATATATGTCGCGCCCACAGGGGAGCAAGAACAAGGGACAAAAGCTCGCTACGCCCGATACAGTGCTGTTCAGCACCGAAGAGCGGGTAAATTTTCTTGCCGATCTAATCGTAGCTCGCATAGCCGAGGACGAGGCTGAGGGCTTTCCTCTGCTCAACGCACTAAAGAAAGAGACTAACGATGTACCCACACAGCTCACCACACAATAGTCTGATGCCAAAACTTCGTAGAGGTGTCCTGGCGGTACGTGTATCAACCGTAGGCCAAGGTATCGATGGCGATTCGCCCGAGGCACAGATCGAACAAGGCAAACGCTATGCAGCTAGCCACGGCATAGAGATAGTCAACATCTTAACGTTTTTGGAGTCTGCGGCAGGCGTCAATCAGCCAATGCAACATGTTATTGACTATGCCATAGACCCTAAAAATGAAATTGAAGTTGTATTGGTTAAATCCATTGACCGCTTTACCCGCGCTGGCGCGACGACCTACGCTCTACTAAAGCAGCAGCTTGAGCCACGCAATGTTCAGCTTGAGGATATGTATGGTGTCATCAGCAACATAAAGATAAACACGCTTGAGCACCTTGGCATGGAGTATAAATGGAGCGTTACTACACCTTCCCGCAAGACAGAGCTGCTTGAGGCTGAGCGCGCCAAAGACGAAGTCCGCGATATCCTGACTCGCATGATCGGCTCGTCTATTCGTTACACTCAGATTGGCTACTGGCCACGTGGCGCATACTATGGCTTTAAGACACAGAAGGTCGAAACAGTTAATGGCAAGCGATCGATCTTAGTACCCGAAGATGAGGGCAATAAAGCCGCCATCATCCGCAAGATGTATGAGATGCGTGCCAGTGGCCTTTACGCCGATGACCAGATTGCCAAAGAAATGAATCGGCTTGGATTTCGTACTCCGATCAAGGTAATACGCGACAAGGTAGACCGCACTAAGATAGTCAGACGTAGCGGCAGCAAGGAAATGACCGGCAAGCTGTTACGAGAATATGTTGCCAAGACAATTTATGCAGGCGTGAATACCGAGAAGTGGACTGGCGATAAACCAGTGCTCTGTAAGTTTGATGGTCTAGTATCCATCGAGCTATGGAACGCCGCCAACCGTGGTAAGTGGGTTATTGCGCTCAACCCAGACGATCCAGAACACCCCACCGTAAACCGTGCCCCGAAACAGGAAAAATTCGTCAAAAAGAACGTGTATAACGGTGAATTTCCCTACCGCAAGATCGTCACATGTCCTGAATGTCGCAACCCGCTTCTGGGCAGCGCCTCACGCGGTAAACTTGGCAAATACTACCCTGCATATCACTGTAGCCACCATGGACACTACTTTCGCGTTCCTAAAGATGATTTCGATGAAAAGATAAATGCATTTGCTGCGCGTGTTAGTGTCAATCCTGAGCGATATGAGGAGGTCATCCAAGCCGTCCTAAAGGTCTGGGAACGGCGTCAAGCACGCACGCAGGACGAAGGCGCCATGCGTACCAAAAAGCGCCAGGAGCTTGAAGCAGAGGCTCGTGTGATTGTAGACAAGATGCGGTTGGTATCATCGCCAACGGCAATTAAATACATGGAGGAGGATCTGACAAAAATAGAGCAGCGAATCAATGATTTAGATACTCGTGCAGATGAGCAAATAACGGAAGGAGGCATCGATATGCCGACAATCTTGACATACGTAAAATACTTCGTGGAACACCTTAAAGATTTGCTCATTGACCACTGTAATCCGATCATGCGAGCACGTTATTTTGGTGTCATTTTCGATCAGGTTCCAAGCTACGCAGAAATAGCCTGTGGAACACCCGAAATATCAAAAATTCCAGGGGTAAATGAGCTTTTTAAGCTCACAAATCCTGGAATCGTTGATCTGGTGCGCGAGAGAGGACTTGAACCTCCACAGGATTGCTCCCACTACCACCTCAAAGTAGCGCGTCTACCATTCCGCCACTCGCGCGTTGACTTTGGTATTTTACGGTGTTTGGGCAAAAAACTCAAGAGCATTAGGAGCGGGGCATGTGCTGGTACAGGTGGTCGAGCGTATAGCTGGAGCGCAGCAGGGGCTTGATGCTTTCGAGCGTGCTGCCCAGCTTGACGCCCGGGTTGAGCGTACCGTAGGGGTCAAAAATTTGTTTGACCTTGCCGAAGAGCGCGTACACCTCCGGGCCGTACAGTTTTTCGAGGTATGGTGCCCGCAGTCGGCCGTCGCCATGCTCGCCGCTGGTGCTGCCACCCAACGAAATCACCAGGTTGTAGTATTCATCGAGGATGCGGAAGGCTTTTTGGCGGTCGCCCACCTGGCCGAGGTCAAGGAATGGCTGCATGTGCAGATTGGCATCGCCGGCATGGCCCCATACGGCCGCTTGCAGGTGATTGCGGGCAAACAGTTGGTACACGCCTTCGAGATATTCACGGAAACGCTCCGGCGGCACGACGCCGTCTTCGATAAGGGGCAGCGCTTTGACGCCGCCATCGCCATGAGCCACGATGGCCGCCGAGGCGTGACGGATTTTCCACATACTTTCTTGGCGCACCGGGTCGGTCTCGGACACAACCTGCACACTGTACTTTTCAAGTACTTTCTGGGCTTTTTTGGCGGCCTTCTTTTGCGCGCGGTCGCCAGGGTCGTCAAACTCGACCAATAGTACTGCCTTGGGAAATGGCTTGGCAATGACATCTTTTAACTGATTTGGATTAAGCTGGTCGACCACGGCTAGGAGCTGTTCGTCTACCATTTCGACGGCGCTCGGAAGGTCGGACAAGGCGCGCAGTTCGAGGACGGCGCCCTGCAGTTTTTCTAAGTCGTCGAAATGGGCGACCAGCAAGGTGGTAGTCGGATTGTACGGCGCGGTGTCGAGCACTATCTCGGTTATGATGCCGAGCGTGCCCTGGCTGCCGACGAACAGCGGAGTAAGGTCGAGTGACCCGTCGCGCCGCTTTACTTCTGCTAATGCATAGCCGGCCGAATTTTTGGTAACGCCTAGGCGCGTTTTTTCAAGCAGCTGTTGGCTTTCGTCGCACAGGGCGTCGATGGCGCGGTAGATTTCGCCTTCGAAGGTAGCAAGACCCAACTTTTTATTTAGTTCTCCCTTCTTGAGCCGCATCGTTTCAATGACTTCACCATTGGCGAGCACCACGCGCAAACCTTGGACAAAGTCGCGCATAGCGCCATATTTTACACTCTTTTCGCCACTGGCGTTGTTGGCCACCGCGCCGCCAATAGTGGAATATTCGAGGCTGGCCGGATAGGCCGGCACAAAACGGTCGTGCGTTTGCAGCGTTTGTTGCAGCTTGCCGAAAGTGACGCCCGGTTCTACGGCCACGATACCACTTTTATCGTCCAGCTCGAGAATACGGTGCATGTGCGCTGGAAAGGCCAGCATAATACCGCTGCCCAGTGCCGCTCCGGATTGGTCGGTTCCGGCCCCGCGCGCGGTAATAGGTATGACGCGCCCTCGCTCGGCGAGCTGCCAGGTAAAACGGGCGGTTTTGCGCACATCGTTTTCACTGCGCGGATACACCACCAGCGCCGGCGTTACCGTAAAAATGCTGGCATCAGTTGCAAAGTAGCGCCGCGCATCGGCCGAGCTCATTACTTCGCCAACCAAATGCTCTTGCAAATAATGCGCCACCTTGCTCATGAACTACGTCTACCTACTTACTGTTTGATTCTAGAGGTTATAGTACCACAAACCGCTTGCGTTTACGCCCCGGTTATCCACCCTACTCTTTGGTAACGGTGATATTGCTCGCGGCGCGCTCCACGGTAGCCAGGTCGGTCGCGCTGGGAGTTCCGCTGAGGTTTATGCAACTGCGCTCCACAACGGCGCGTTCACCATCCTTCAGAATCGCCACGCTGTAGTGGTCGGTCTCGTGCTTGTTGCCCACACTCGTGGTAAAGGTAAGTGTGGGAAGACTAAATGTAGCTGTGCTATCCTGCGCGTCCTTAAGGATGATAGCGGCATCGGCGCGCGGACCGTCTACCGTCGCACCAAGCTTGCGCAAATTATCAAGCTGCGGGTTCACAATGCCGTTAAGGTCCGTGCCTGGCAATTGTGCTGCCGAGTACAAGCCGAAATTAAAGTCACAGTACTTGTCGCTTGTGCCGCCTTTGAGCACAAAGGCCTGCCCGCCGGCAGCGCCGGTTTGCGGTGTATAGTTGCTGGTGTCCGCGGGCGCATTAAAGCTTATTTTGTTAAGCGTGGAAAGGTCGACGGCATTTTTAGCACTCTTGTTGGATTCTTGAGCCGCTGTTGTAGCTGCCGTGTTCTTCGTTTGGTTTGAAGCACCGTGCATAAAGCCTACAAGAAATGCGACCACAGCCCCCAGTACAATTAAACCCCCTACCACAATAAGGACGACCACGAGTACGTTGGGTTTGTGCTGCTGGGAGTTGGCGCTCATAAATGGCCCGCCGGCGGGTGTGCCCGATGGATTAGCGGGACCCGATCCGGCCACCGGGCCAGCACCGAAGGCTGAACCCGAACCTGATTGTTGCGATCCGTCTTGCGGAGTCGGCTGTGCACCGATTACCGGTGTAGTTTCCTTGCCCTCCCCGTTTGCCGGTGGCTGTTGATTGTTCGTTGGATCCATGGTTTCCCTCCTAATATGAGATCATTCGTTACACGCCGGTCCATTATACCATTAACCTTTATATGCGCTGAAGCGCGGCAGCCAACGCGGCACCTTCCGGCGATAGGCCTCGTAGCTGGCGCCAAATGTGCGACGCAGGTTCGGCTCTTCCTGCCAGGCAAAGTAACAGGTATTGACGGTAAAAAAGATGATCGCCCATACACCGAGCGCGTACGAACCGAACCCGATTGCCTCGCCGACGATCATGCCGAGCACGCCGCTAATCATGGGATTGCGGCAATAGCGATAAGGCCCGGCAATTATAAGCTTACGGGTAGGGTTCCAAGGCGCCAGGGTTCCCTTCCCTACGGTTACGAATAGCCGGAAGGTCACTACAAACAGCGCGCAAGCCGCGGCAAATAGGCCTGCGCCGGCAAGTGTCCACACGCCCACACCCTTTACAGGATAACTCCAGAGTAGCCAGGCAGGTACAAATACGACCGTAGTGCAAGGCATGAGGAGCGCGCCCGCGTGCGCAATGAGGGAGGGTTGAGCCGAACGGTTGGCAGTGTTTGGTTTCTTCATATCAACCTAACAGGCCTGCTACGATTGTCCGGTTGCTTCCTATTAAGTGCACCGAGATCAAGCATAGCCCCTCCTGTTGTGTTCGTTACTTCTAGTATAAACCAAAACCGCAAGAGCCATACCGGGCAGGTGCGTTGTGTCGGCAGTGACGACCTTCAAGATAGTGTCTATATACTATTAAACTATGGCCGCACTAGAGTATGGTGTTCCAGAGGATCGTTCCGGCGTGTTCACCCGGACTGGTTTGCAATTATCGGAATTGGGGCTGGGATGCTATCCGTTCACCGATCATTGGCACGGAGAAGCTTTGAGCGATCAAAATATCGTGGAGTTTATCCATCTCGCCATCTCTAATGGCATAAACGTTATAGATACCAGCGAAATGCATGCTAATGGGCGCATTGAATCACTTGTCGGCAGGGCAATAAAAGACCGTCGGGACGAGGTGGCAATTGTAACTAAGGGCGGGTTTATGCAGCGATTTCTCGATGGCTCAAGCTACTGGGAAATCGACGCCTCCGCCAATAATCTCAGACGGGCCATTGATGGCAGCCTCCAGAGGCTCAACGTTGACTATATTGATTACTATCTGAGTCATTTTCCCGATCCACGTACGCCGCTTGAAGAAACACTCGGTGTGCTTGAGCAAGCACAACGTGCAGGCAAAATTGTTGAGTTTGGATTTTCGAACTATACTGCATCGACTGTTGAGCGCGCATTAGAACTCGCGCCCGGACTTGGTGCGCTGCAATATCACTATAGTTTACTCGATCGGAACATTGAAGGCTCCATTATGTCTATGAGCAGGCGAAACAATATACTTCTCATGGTGTACCGGGTGTTGGAGCGAGGGTTGCTAACGGGGGTGCTGCCTGAGGTTCACGACGTGGCAAGGAATCGTTACACTATGTTTCAGGAGCCGTGGCTCTCGGAAATAACCAAAAAGGTAGCGGTACTCAAAGATATAGCCAACGCCTACGGGCGGACGCCAGCACAGGTAGCCTTGCGTTGGGCCCTATCACATCCGG
>DATGEW010000115.1:0-2059 GCA_035309745.1 Saccharimonadales bacterium (SeqCode) | reverse complement strand
TCATTTTCCTGTTCGTGTTCGGCGGCATCTTTGGGCACAACAACGGCACCTCGTTTAAGGTGGCTCTTTTAAACGAATCGACCACCCAGTCGGCGCAGACCTTCGACAAAGAAGCGCACAGCACGAAGCTGCTTAAAATAGACAAATCCATTACCACCATGGACCAAGCGAAAGAAAAGATGACCCGCTCGCAGCTGGATGCGACGATTGTGCTGCCGTCCGACTTCGGCACCGTCAAGCCCGGCCAGAAATATCCTTCGGGGCAGGCCGAGGTCCTCTACACCCAAAACGATCAACAGGCGGGCGAGACGCTCACCTCTATTTTGGATAGTCAATTTAAGCAGCTCAACGGCAAATATGTGAGTACGGTGATGCCTTTTACGGTGCGCGGCGTGCAAAGCACCAACAAAAGCCTAACGCAGTTCGACTACACCTTTGCCGGTTTGCTCGGTTTCTCGATTATCGGCCTGGGTATTTTCGGGCCGGTCAACGTGTTTCCGGAGCTAAAAAAGCAGGGCATTTTGCGCCGGCTGCACACCACCCCTATCCGCGTATGGCAGTATTTTGTAAGCACGGTTATTTCGCAAGCGATTATCGGGCTGGTAAGCCTGGGCATTATGTTTGCGGTGGCTATGACGGTGTTCCATTTGCACGTGGTGGGAAACTGGCTGCTTATTATTGCCTGGTTGGTGCTGAGCATCACGGTGATCCTGGGTATTGGGCTAGCCATTGGCGGCTGGGCCAAGAACGAGCGCCAAGCTGCGCCGCTCAGTAACATTGTCGTGTTCCCCATGCTGTTCTTATCCGGCACCTTTTTCCCGCGATTTTTGATGCCCACATGGCTGCAGGGCGCTACCAACTACCTGCCCCTCACGCCGGTTATCGACGGTATCCGGCTCATTACTACCGAAGCTAAAGGCATTACCGACCTGCTGCCCCAGCTCGGCCTAATGGGCGCATGGCTGATAGTTATTTATATCATCGCTTTCCGCGTGTTCCGCTGGGAGTAGCCCCCGGTTGCTGCCTGCGAATGTGCTATAATTAACATCTTATGAGTGCATTTGCAAATTTGCCGCGGCCATTTTTTGTACTGGCGCCGATGGACGATGTGACCGACACGGTATTCCGTCGGATCGTGGCTTCCTGTGCCACACCAGACCTGTTTTTTACCGAGTTTGTAAATGTCGACGGCTTGCAAAGCCCGGGCCGCGCCCGGTTAGTGAAACGAATTCAATGTACGGCTGGCGAGCAGCCGCTTATTGCCCAAATTTGGGGCAAAGACCCGGATAACTTCCGCAAAACTGCTGTTGAGTTAGTCGAGATGGGTTTTGCCGGCATCGACCTTAACATGGGTTGCCCGGAAAAAACGGTGGTAAAAAACGGCTGTTGCAGAGCGCTCATTAACAACCGCGACCTGGCGCTGGAGATCATAAAAGCCACGCAGGAAGGCGCGGCTGGCCGGGTGCCGGTGAGCGTCAAAACACGCCTCGGTTTTAACGATATCGATCTCAGCTGGCCGGAATTTTTGCTCCGGCAAAATCTGGCCATGCTTACCATCCACGGCCGCACGCGTAAAGAAATGAGCGAGGTGCCGGCTCACTGGGATATGATTGGCAAAGTGCGTGAGCTGCGTGACCGTATTGCGCCTGGCACGCTCATCGTGGGCAATGGCGACGTGACCAGCCGCGCGCAAGGCCTGGCGCTGGCCGAGCAATACAAGCTCGACGGCATTATGATCGGCCGCGGCATCTTCAGCGACCCGTTCGCCTTCGCCGAACACAGCCCGTGGCCGGCCTACACCAGGCAGCAAAAATTGGAGCTGTACGCCCGCCATGTAGAGCTATTTGCCGAGACATGGACCGAGCAAGACCGTCGCATCGCCACGCTTAATAAGTTTTGCAAAGTGTATATCAACGGTTTCGACGGCGCCAAAGAGTTGCGCGAGCAGCTCATGGGGGCGCAAAGCGCGGCGGAACTGCTTGCGCTGTTACGCGCTAATCAGTAGTTTAACATTGTTAATGAGCGGCCGGGTGAGTATACTTGAAGTATGATTAAAGCC
>DATGEW010000114.1:0-21821 GCA_035309745.1 Saccharimonadales bacterium (SeqCode) | reverse complement strand
TAGGTGTGCGGAACTACCTCTGCGCTAATTACCGGCTCTTTTAGACGGGCAACTGTTGCAGCAGTCTCCCGGAAGAACCGCGCCGCTCGTTGCATAGGGGATTCTGGGGTTGCCGGCTGTTGCTCGGTGGCCAGCTCGAGCCCTGCATTCAGTCGGCGCACCTGTGGCTTACCCACTGTGCGCATGGCGGTGGTCGCGCCGACGTGTGCGCTTACCGAACTAAGCTTATCCTGGATGGCTTTGTGGCCCATTGCTTCTAGTAGATCTCGTGTGGGTCTGGGAAGCGGCTGTTCTTCGGTGATGGTAGGAGGGGGTGTGCCGAGGTCTTTCAAGAGTTGGTACGCAGGTGTTCGAACTATAATATCCTGGACGGCCTTATCTATATCTACTCCCTTATTACTTAGCTCTGCTAGGCGTCTCTCTTGTATGTCTCGGATTTCAGGGACTCCTGTCAGCACAGCCGCCGGACTTGTGCCCCAGAAGGTAGGATCCAGTATGATATGCGGGCCGATGCCCGGGCGACCACTGTCCAACATAGTGAGGCCGGGGGGCAAAGCATCGTTGGCGTTTCCAAACCATATATAGTTGGCGATATCATAAGCGCCCTGAAGTGATTCCCCAGTGGTTATTGTGGCGGTACGCATTGCTTTTTGGAGCCCTCGCTCCATACCCTTCTGGTCGTGCTGTATTTGGGCATTGAGAGAGCGATGAGGGTCGGCAAGTGCCATAGTGCGTAGCAGATCGTGCAGTGCCGTTGTGTCAGGCGTAGGCACCATTTCGGGGTAGGGCGGCAGACTCGGATTGGTGCCGGAGTCGGGAGTGTTAAGTGGCAAGGGGGCCTGTTCTAGTACGGCTGCGGGCATAACCAGAAGATCTCTATATAAACATTAGCACATTATTACGTTAGTGTCAATTTGATGACATAGTACACTATGGTGAAAATATTGTATTGGGTACTGAGGTAAAAGTCGTCGAATAAAATTGGTATAATACAGCTATGCGGTGGTATATTTCCACGCGGGCGCGCCTGGCGCTGGCTTTGCTTGCGGCGAGTTTGGTGAGTGCAGGGTTGTTTTTGGTGGGCGCCTGGCGAAACCACAGTTTTGCGTTCCATTATCTTATGTGGAACCTGTTTTTGGCATGGGTACCCCTGCTGCTGGCCTTGTGGCTGGAGCGGCTACTGCGCCGCAAGCTGTGGTCGAGTTGGCAGGCGGTGCTGCTGACCCTCCTGTGGTTGAGCTTTTTACCGAACAGCTTTTATATCATTACCGATTTTATTCACCTGCAGGACGCGGTGCGGGTTGACCCGCTGTACGATGTGGTGTTGTTTAGCTCGGTGGTTTTGAACGGTTTTATGCTCGGGCTGATCAGCTTGTATTTGGTGCACGGCCAGCTACGGTGGCGGATGCGCAACCGCAACAGCACCATTGTCGTCGCGCTGGTTATTTTGGCGGTGAGTTTCGCCATTTATATTGGCCGTGACTTGCGTTGGAACACCTGGGACGTGGTATTCAATCCGGCCAGCTTGCTGTTTGACGTGTCGGACCGCCTGCTGCATCCGCTGACGCATCCGGAGATGTTTAGCAGCACGCTGAGCTTTTTTGTGCTCATCGGCAGCATATACGGCGCGGCCTGGTATGCCGGCCGGGCGCTACGCCAGCAAAAGATGCCGGACTGATCTGATATAATACTCCTGATATGCAAGAGTTGACCACTGCGCTCGCGGGCGCTATACACGATTTGTTCGGTGCCGATAGTACGCCGGAGCTTACCCCTACGTCCGAACAATTTGGCGATTACGCCACCAACGTGGCGTTGCAATTGGCGGGTAAACTCGGCAAGCCGCCGCGTGAGGTGGCCGAACAACTGGCGGCGAAACTCCGCGAAACGTGCGCCGGGATGGTGCAGGACGTAACTATTGCCGGCCCAGGTTTTGTTAACATCCGTCTAAGCGACGGCGCGCTCGCCGCACAAGCAACAGCTGCGCCCACAGCCAAGCCGCAGACGTTTGCCGGCCAGGTAGTGGTTGCTGAATATTCTGATCCCAGCGCCTTCAAGGTATTGCATGCTGGACATTTGTACACCAGTGTGGTGGGTGACGCGATTGCTAATATGGTGGAAGCGGCCGGCGGCAAGGTATATCGCGTGAATTTTGGCGGTGACGTCGGCTTGCATGTAGGTAAGACTATGTGGGCCATCTTACAGGAACTCGGCGGCGAATATCCTCAAAAACTTGCCGACGTATCACAAACCGAACACGCCGACTGGATGGCCCGCTGTTACGTGAAAGGTGAGCAGGCATACAACGATGACGAATCGGCTAGAGCCACTATAGTTGAAACGAACAAACGTGTGTATCAACTTCATACCCAAGGAGATCATGACTCGCCATTTGCGCAAATATACTGGACCTGTCGGCAATGGAGTTACGATTATTTCGATGCGTTTTATGCACGCATCGGCAGTCATTTTGATAAATATTATCCCGAGAGTGTCACCATGCCGGTAGGTGTGCAAACCGTGCAGGAGCAGCTGCAAGAAGGTGTTTACGAGAAAAGCGAGGGGGCTATTGTATTCCGTGGCGAGCCGTATGGCTTGCACACGCGAGTGTTTATAAATTCCCAAGGTTTGCCGACCTACGAGGCCAAAGATGTCGGACTTATCATGATGAAATGGACTGATTATCATTTTGATCGATCAATTATCATAACCGACAACGCGCAGATGCAATACATGGAAGTAGTAGTCAAAAGTATCGAGCAGTTTGCACCTGAACTTGCGCAGCGTACCACGCATTTGACGCACGGTCGGGTAAAGCTGGCCGGCGGTGTTAAGATGAGTTCACGCAAAGGGAACATTATCCGAGCAATTGATGTGCTCAATGCCGCTCATGAAGCAAACAGTAAGGCCGGGCATGACAGCGAAGTTTCCTCACTCGGTGCGGTTAAGTATGCGTTCGTTAAGCAGCGCATTGGCGCCGACATCATTTATGACCCCGAAGAATCGGTCAGCTTGGAAGGCAACAGCGGGCCGTACCTGCAGTATGCCCATGCCCGGGCGCGCAGCGTTTTGCGAAAAGCAGGCGCAGAAGGCGGTGTATTAACCGATCTGGATGAGCACGAACGCAGACTGGCACGCAAAATTAGCGAATACCCTGAGGTGCTGAGCAAGGCGGTAGCCGAGCTTATGCCGCATCACATTTGTACCTATTTGTACGAACTCGCTCAGCAGTTCAACCGATTTTATGAGCACGCCAAAGTAGTGGGCGAACCACGGCAAGCCCCGCGGCTGACGCTGGTACGGCTGTATGCCGACGTCCTCAAAGACGGCCTCGGCTTGTTGGGTATTGCGGCGCCCGAGCAAATGTAAATTGCGAAGTTCTTCTGCTAAATATTTGAGTTGCACATGGCCCACCACCACTAGGTCATGATCTAATCGTCATGTACTTGAAATATAAGCAATAATATGCTAATGTCTAAATTAGTAAACATAAAAAACAAAGATATGCCCGAAAATTTACTTGCTGGTCATGAACAAGTTCGACAACTCCCTGAATCTCAGACTCTAGCGTTGGGGGGGCTGTCAATAGCGAGCGAGGCACATTGGGCCGGGGATCGCCAGTTGCCAGGCGAACCAAACCGTGGCTTTGAAATAGAGCACATGAATCCCGAAGCCACTCAGGCTGTACGTGTTGAGGCTGCATTCCCCCGCACGGTCGAATACCAGGCACAAGACTTTGCAAAAAAATATGTCGACGGCGCCCTGAATGTCGACATAGTTTCGGATGCGTGGTCTGACGTGCAAATGGGTAGGCCCGGTTTCGTAGTATACTTTCCGGTTGCCGAGTCCACATTCCATCAAGCAGCTGTGGCGGGGCAGGTAGATGAAGGCGTCTTCGGTTCCGAAGGTAAAGTAATGCATACTGAGCCGGGCGCAGAGAAACTTGCAGCACTTGTTGCTCCCGATGACAAGCGAACCTCGATTGAGAGGTATTACGAAAAACAACCTCGTACAGCGGGCAGAGTCTATATAGATGACATTGACGGCATAGAGTACCCCGAAGCGCTGGAAGAGATTAGCCAAGGATATGAATTGACCGATGGGGATAGAAGCGTGCGACTGCTGAATTTTTCCCCAACGCGTTTAAGCGACGAACAATTGCGACAAGCCGTTAACGCCGTCCGTGCGGCAAGCGACAGAACTGGCGGCGCAGTGCTTGAGAAACTCTATACCATCGCTATCTTACCTAAAGACCATCCTAGCCTCCAGATGAAGGTACGACAGGCTGATGGCACTACTTCCCTTGTAAGACGGGGCGGGTATCAGGCGCCGCACCTTCTGGCGCTTACTGAGGATTTGCTTTTACCCGCCGACCAGCAACCAGGCCCTTCGGCGGAATCGACCAAGTATTTTGACAGTCAACGTCTACCCGACGAGCCAATAGAAGGACCTGGTAGCCCAAAGAAGACTGTCTCGAGCGGCAGGTGGGAGGGAACACTCGCGCATGAACTGACGCACATTGCGCTAGATGAGGAACAGTACACTGCTAACGTTCCAGGGCCAGCGCCGACCCTTTACGGTCGTTCCAAGACGATAGAGCATGTGGCCGAACTGGGCGCAGCCCAACATATGGGCGGAGAAGATGCGAGTGCGGTTCCTCCCGACCAACGTCAGGCGCTTGACCAACTATGGCAACAAAAGCGTGGCAGCGATGACGGAGTAACGTTTAGGCAACCCCAAGGCCCACACTTTATTAGATGCCGCGAACTGGATCTAACCCAAGGCCCCTTGCCCCTTCGCCTCCGTGATCCAGGCCGACCTCTACCTACTGAGGTCACCTATCGATTGAATAATGACACTCCTGTACAACAAGTCTAGCCACGGCGCGTGAGTCGTTAGAACCTCGTGCCCATTTTCTAGTACCGTCAAGCTAGTCTGAGCCCTGATTTTCGAGCATTGCAACAGTTCTGCATTGTGGTTGTGATCCTCGCCTCACAGGGTGGTACAATAAGGGCGATGGCAGAACAGGATAAGAAATATCAGCTTACTCCCAAACAAAACGAGCAGCGCGAACGCAAAGAGGTGGCTACTAAGCTGCGCAACCTAGGTCCGATAGCCAAGGCGGAGGTGGTCAACGATGTCGTGACCAAGCAGTTTACCCGATCGTTTAGCGGATTTGGAGATTTTTTGCGCGACCAAAGTGTGATCGGCATTGGGATCGGGCTGGTGCTGGGCACGCAGCTCAAAACCGTCGTCGATAGCATTACGAACGGCTTTGTGCTGCCCTTGACGCAACTAGTACTGCCCAACCAAAAAAGTCTGATAGACCAAAATGTGACCTGGCACGTGGTGGGGCACCGCAGCGTGTCTATCGGCTGGGGAAGTATTGTGTATTCGTTGTTCAATTTTTTGGTGATCGCATTCATCGTGTACTCGATTTTTAAGTTCCTCAAACTAGACCGATTGTCGAAGAAGTAGGGGTGAGATGGCCGATTTGGGCAAATTGACCGACGACGAATGGAAGCAAAAACTGACTCCCGAGCAGTACGAGGTGCTGCGCCGTAAGGGCACCGAACCGCCATTTTCCGGCGTGCTGTTGTACAACAAAGAAAAGGGCGGCTATGCCTGCGCGGCATGCGGCACGGTAGTGTTCAAAAGCGACGCCAAGTATGATTCAACCACTCCCGGCCTGCTCGGCTGGCCCAGTTTTGCCGCCGCGAACAACGAAGCCGTCGAACTGAAAGAAGACAACAGCTGGGGGATGCATCGCACCGAAGTTATTTGCAAAACCTGCGGCGGCCACCTCGGCCATGTATTCGATGACGAATCGTCCCCCTCCGGCCAGCACTTCTGCATCAATTCCGCCGCGCTCCAGTTCAAGCCAGAGCACACATAGCAAAGAAGGGGTGCTATACTACCCCTATGATTGACAAGCACGCTGTGCCTACTAAAATTTTGTGGGTAGATTTGGAAATGACCGGGCTGGACCCGGCGAAAGATGTTATTTTGGAGGTCGCCGCCGAGGTGACCGACTTTGAGTTTAAAACGCTGGGCAGCTATGAGGCCCGCATCCGCCACCGCCGCGAAACCGTGGCCGAGCGGATGCAAAAAAACGTGTGGTGGCAGAACTACCCAGAAAACCGCGACGAATTTTTAAACAAGCTCGACAGCGGCCTGCCGCTTGGCGAGGTGGAGCAGCAGCTCATTGCCTTTGTTGAAGCGCACTTTGGCCGCGAGCCAGCGGTTCTAGGGGGCAACTCCATCCATAACGACCGCAACTTTATACGATCGTGGTGGCCGCAGCTCGATTTGCGCCTGCATTACCGGATGCTCGACGTCAGCAGCCTCAAAGTATATATGCAGGGCCGCTACGGCATCGAATTTGAGAAAAAAGAGATCCACCGCGCGTTCGACGATATCCAGGCGAGTATTGCCGAGTGGCAATACTACCTCGACTGGCTCAAGCGGCACGCGTAAGCTTTCGTTCGTCGTCAAACCAGGGTACCATAGTAGTAATGCTTAGGATAATGGGTGGCACTCGAGGTGCCTTGCGGTAGAGGTGGGCAAAGGCAATGTGGCTCAGCATTAGCAAAAAAGTGTTTGTGGCAATTACGGTGACGGCCACTGCCACGATGCTCATATTGCTTTATTTGGGCATCTCGTTTATGCAAAAGGGTGCCGCGGATGCCGCCGGCCGCCAACAACTGTTGCTGGCACAGACCACACTCGACACGGTGGACGCGCTGCTGTATGGCAACTATCACCAAATACAATCATTAGCAACCGACGATGCGCTGGCGCAGTACACTGCTCATCCTGTTACCGCCACGCAGGACTCGGTAACCGCCCGGCTCAACCAAATTACTGCTGGCGGCGCCTGGGAAGAGATAGAAATTATTGACGGATCCGGCAACGTCGTAGCCAGCACTAACTCGACGTCAGTCGGCAGGCCGTACGCTGCCGATGCAACCGCCGCCGCAACCGTGAGTGCAGCGCGCAGTGGCCAGTCGGTCGTGAGCGATGCGACCATCCAGACCATCACCAACCAGCCGGCCATGTATTTTGCCGCGCCGGTTGGCGGAGCAAGCTCGGCTCATGCCAAAATGGTGGTCTTTGGCGTGCTTGACTGGTCGAACGTGACAGCTATTTTGCAGAAAAATACCTCGAACTATATGAATATGAGCCTGTATACCAGCCAGGGTACGCGTTTAAGTAATATTGGGCCGGCTGAAGCCGACACGCAGTCAATCTTTGCCCAAGCCGCGCACCGTGCCCGAGGCAGCGAAACTACCACGGGTACCAACCCGGCGCTCGTATCGTACGACCACGAAGACGGGTTGAACGATTACAAAGGTAATCGGTGGGTGCTCGTCGTGTCTATGTCATCACGCCAGGCGTTCATCGCTGCCAACCGATATGGCAGCCTCATGCCCTGGCTGTTTATAGGCATGATCGTGGTGGCGGTGATGGGCGGCATGCTGCTGCTGAACCGCATCGTGGTGCGGCATGTGCGCCATCTTACCTCGCTAACGAAAAATATTGCGGTCGGTGACTTGACACTCCGAGCGCATATCCACACCCACGATGAATTTGGCCAGCTCGCCCAGGCATTTAACCGCATGACAGATAAACTGCAGGAGATGTACCGTGATCTGGAAGCAAAAGTGCAGGCAAAAACAAAGGAGTTAGGCCAGCGGGTAATAGATGCCGAGACTGCCCGGGCGCGCGACGAAGCTATTATGGCCGGCATGGGCGAGGGGTTGGTGGCGATTGATCACACCGGAAACGTCTCGCTGGTGAATGTGAGCGCCGCTCATATCTTCGGCACGACGCGCGACAAAATTTTTGGGCGTCCGCTCGGCGAATCGCTTGCCGATTTACGGACTCATTTTGACGCTCCTATTGCCGCCGACCACCGGCCTGAAGTGGTGGCGGCGCAAGGGCGCGACCCGATAGACGACGTGTATATTTATCATCCCAAAAACGGCCGGCCTATCACGCTGAACATTATTGCGACGCCCATTTTCCGCGATGGCCAGGGTGTCGGCGTGGTGTTGGTCGTGCGCGATGTTACCAAAGAAAAAGAAGTGGATCGCATGAAGACCGAGTTTATTTCTTTGGCGTCGCATCAGTTGCGAACCCCGCTGAGCGCTATTAAATGGTTTAGCGAGATGCTCCTAGGCGGCGACGCCGGACCGCTCAACCCGGATCAAACCGAATTCGCTCAAAATGTGGCGCAGTCAACCCAGCGCATGATTGAGCTGGTAAGTTCGCTGCTCAATATTTCGCGCATCGAATCCGGGCGGATCATTGTTGCGCCCAAGCCGACCGACCTCAAAGAGCTTGTCAGTAACATTGTGCAGGATCTGCATGCCAAGATTGAGCAGCGTCACCAGCATCTAGTTATTAACGTGCACGACGGGCTGCCCAAGGTCAACCTCGATCCGCAACTTATCGGCCAGGTATATCTCAATTTGCTCACCAATGCCATCAAGTACACACCCGAAAATGGCGAGATCACGGTGTTCGTGTCGCGCAAGGACAACGAGATTATCGCGCAGATTACCGATTCCGGTTATGGCATCCCTCTGGAGCAGCAAGACAAACTGTTCCAAAAATTCTTCCGGGCAAGTAATGTGGCCAAAGTTGAAACCGACGGCACCGGGCTGGGATTGTACCTGGTAAAAGCGATTATCGAATCGTCTGGCGGCAAGATTTGGTTTAAATCCGAAGAAAACAAAGGCACGACGTTCTGGTTTAGTCTGCCGATGAGTGGCATGCAGGCCAAAGAGGGCGAAGTGACGCTCGAAATGTAGGCAAAATACTACATTTACACAAAGTAAAATATATCCTATAATATATATCGTATATAGGTGTGTTTTGTATGGATGCGATCATTTTTGACCTTGACCACACGCTCTTCGCGGGCGAAGGCTTACTGCACGACGGCGTTGCCGACCTGCTGGCCATTGTGCGCAGCCTCGGCATCAAAGTTGCCGGCTTGAGCAGCGCCGACCACCGCGTACTGGTGCGCCTCGATGAAGCCGGCATCCGTGAGTTCTTCGACCATATCCTTTGTGCCGAGCAAACACTTATTCCGAAACACAGCGGCGGCGTGTATCATTTGCTTTCCATGATGCAGGCCGCGCCCGAGCACACTGCGCTGGTAAGCCACGCCCATGCCGATATCTTATTGAGCAAAGACGCCGGTCTGGCCAAGGCCATCGGGGTGAGTCACGGCAGCCTCAACGCCGGGCCGCTGCACGAGGCCGGTGCCGATCATGTGGTTGAAAATGTTCCGGCCGTGCTTGACGTGCTACAGTGAATACTATGACGCACAAGGAAGTTGAACAGTATCTTTTGAGTATGCCGAACGCCGTGCTCGACTACCCGTTTGGAACGGGGGTTGCGGTGTATAAAGTGCACGGAAAAATGTTTGCCCTCGTTAAAGAAGGCAGCGATCCGGTGGCCCTGAGCCTTAAATGCGACCCGCAGTTGGCGCAACATCTGCGTGAGAAATACGAGAGCGTCATGCCCGGCTACCATCTCAATAAAAAACACTGGAATACGATGGTGCTGAGCGGTCAGCTTGCCTGGGAAGAAGTGCAGGATCTTATCCGGCATTCGTATCAGTTAGTGACCGGCGAATCGTTTTAGCCGCGGAAACGCGGGCCGGGTAACTAAGGCCATTCTTTAATGAGCTGCTGTGTCTGGTTGTAGTCGTTGGCAAGCAGGGCCCGCTCGTTGGCGGTTGGCGCGTTTTGGTATTCGGTTTTTACCGTGTTGGCATAGTTTTGCAGCTGACCGACCACGACTTGTGTAAATACGTGGTCGAAATTGCTGGCGGCTGTGGCTGCGGTCAGCTGGGTGTCGGTAGCAGGATTACGCTTGAGCAGCAGCGTTTTAGTGCCTACTTTGTGCCCGCGTCCCGCCAGAAATGCCAACAGAGTTTGCTGCTGGGATTGAATCGTGAGCTGGGTGCTAATGGCTGCATTGCGTATACCTTGGTCGCTCGCCTGGTTACCCTTTGCGGCGACGCGCACAATTTCGGCCTGCGTTTCAGCAAGGATGGTGAGCTCGCCCGTATTTGTCCGTTTGCCCAAGGCAAAGTTAGCGATAATGCCCAAAATTATCAGCACCAGCACCGTGCCGCCAACGATAAACGCGATTTTAAGGCCCCAACTGCCGCCACCGCCGGTCGGAAGGCGGACCACGCCGCTTTTTTTTGGCGGTTTCTGCGGACTAAAGATAAAGTCATAGTTAGGCGCAGCCGGCTGCTCGGGATTCATACTTCACATTTAACCACAAGCAACGCGGATTTTACTAGGCTGGCCGCCTGGCGCCCTGGCTTACAAAACGGTCCGGCTCCTGTACTATGAAGAGAATGTTCATTTTTCGGCAAGCGCCGGTTACAGCATGTACAAATCACCTCATTCATCACCCCTAGGATATGCGCTCATCTTACTGTCGAGCGTATTTTACGGTACATACGGGATATGGTCGCATCTTATGGGTAGCAGCTTTGCACCGTTTTATCAGGCGTGGGTCAGAAGCATCGTCATTATGTTGCTCATGCTCCCGATATTGATTGCTACAAAATCATTTCGGGCCATTGAAAGGCGGGACTGGCCAAAGCTGGCCGTTTTTATTGGGTTTTGTGTGTGCACCCAAGTGCCCCTTTACTATGCGTTCAACCATGCGCCGATTGGGACGGTGCAGCTTATCTTTTACGCGATGTTTGTCATTGCTGCCTACATTATGGGGCGGCTGTACGTTGGCGAGCATATTACAAGAATAAAGTTATTATCGATGGCAGTTGCTTTTGTTGGCCTGGCGTTGGTGTTCGGCGTTTCGGTTTTCGCATTTGCGCCGTTGGGCTTGCTACTGGCCGCAGCCAATGGGATTGCGAGCGGCAGCGAGAATGCGAGCAGTAAGAAGTTGACCGATAAATATGCTCCGGGCCTCATTATATTTTGGGGGTGGGCGTTTACCCTGCTGACCCACTTGCCACTCTCTTTGTTACTTCATGAGCCCCAGCCCCGGCCGGCCTTTACCGCAGGGTGGGGCTATTTGCTGTGCTATTCGATTTTTAACGCGGCGGCTTTCTGGTTGGGTATCCAGGGATATAAATACGTGGACGCCAGTATCGGCAGCTTGCTTGGTCTTATGGAAATACTATTTGCGGTTGTATTTGCTGCCATAGTGTTCCACCAGCACATTACCTGGATAATCGCCGTGGGCGGTGTCCTTATCATCGTGGCGGCTACATTGCCGGATATGCTGGCAATTATTCAGCATCGCCGGCTGCAACAACCGATTGAGCCGGTGCG
This sequence comes from Saccharimonadales bacterium (SeqCode), assembly GCA_035309745.1. Classification (GTDB taxonomy): domain Bacteria; phylum Patescibacteriota; class Saccharimonadia; order Saccharimonadales; family UBA4665; genus PMNU01. Next base: position 10,491 of record DATGEW010000114.1, on the reverse strand, counting down.
CGAAGAGTAGGCGCGATTCTACCTCTGTTTCCCAGATGATATACCGTGTACAATGAAGGAGATGGACGCGGTTGAGGATATTAAAAGTCGTTTGAGTATTGAAGACGTGGTGAGTCAGTACGTCGAGCTGAAACGCGCTGGCCGCAATTTTAAAGGGCTGAGCCCGTTTGGGAACGAGCGTACGCCCAGCTTTATCGTCAGCCCGGAAAAACAAATCTGGCATGATTTTAGCAGCGGCAAAGGCGGCAATATGTTCAGCTTTGTCATGGAGATGGAGGGGCTGGACTTTAAGGGTGCGCTGGAGCTTTTGGCGCGCAAAGCGGGGGTGGATCTCGAGCAGTATCGCGGCAGCGGACGCAGCAATACAAAAGAAAAAGAACGGCTGCACGAGGCGCTGGAGCTGGCGGCCAAATTCTATCAGGTGCAATTCAGTAAAAACCAGACGGCGCTGGAATATGTGTTTAAGAAACGTCAGTTCATAAAAGCAACTGCGTTGGAGTGGCGGCTCGGCTACAGCCCCAACACGGGCACGGCGCTGGTAGATTTTTTGCGCGGCAAAGGTTTTAGCGAAAAAGAAATCAAAGGCGCGGGGCTCAGCGCGCAGCGCTACCGCGGCGTGGGTGACATGTTCCGCGGACGGCTGATGATTCCGCTGCAGGACCCGCAGGGCCGGGTCATTGGATTTACCGCCCGGTTGCTGGCCGACGACCCAGATGCGCCCAAATACATCAACACGCCGCAGACCTTGCTGTACGACAAATCGCGCCACGTGTTCGGTTTGCATCTGGCAAAAGAAGAAATCCGCAAAAAGAAATATGTCGTGGTGACCGAAGGTAATCTTGATGTTATACAGAGCCATCAGGCTGGTGTGCGGCAGGTCGTGGCAACGGCGGGTACGGCATTGACCGAGCAGCATCTGAAAGCGTTGGGCCGCTTTACGGGCGATATCCGGCTCAGTTTTGATGCCGACAATGCCGGGTTGAATGCCACTGAGCGCGCTATCCCTATTGCCAGTAAAGTCGGTGTGAGCCTCAGCATTATAACGATTCCGAGCGGCAAAGACCCCGACGAACTCATTAAACAAGATGCCGGCAAGTGGCAGGAAATTATTGAACAGCCGCAGTACGCGCTGGACTGGCTCATTGGGCGGTACCAGACGCAGCTAGACATTACGACTGCCCAGGGCAAGCGTAAGTTTAGCGATATTATTTTGCACGTTGTGCGCGGGCTGACCGACCAAGTAGAGCAGGAACATTACATCGGCCGCGTGGCGGAGCTGATTGGCGTGAGCCGCGAGGCCCTGCTAGATAAGCTCGCTCGCCCCGATGGACCGGCACCGCGCCTCAAAACGATCAAGGCAACGGTCCGGCCGCTCGACAAAACACAGCTCGACATAATGAAAACCCAGAACCACCTGCTGGCGTTGGCGCTCCTGCAGCCCAAGCTCCGCACCTACATTGCGCCGCTCAAACAGCAGATGTTTATCGAGCCGCAAGCCCGCGACCTGCTGGCGTTTTTGCAGGAGCATCCCGACTTCGCCGGCGGGGCGGGTAAGGCCACTTCTTTGAAACCTCTCGCCGACTATGTTAAAATGTTGTCATTATTGTTTGAGGAGCTCTATCAAGACCTCGAGGTGCATGAACTTCAGTACGAAGCCACTCGATTGCAGGCCCAGCTGATAGACCAATACGTCAAAACGCAAAAACAGCGCATTGCGCACGAACTACAAACCGCAGATGATGCCCGCGCCAAGCAGTTACTCGAAGCGGTCATCAAATTCGACAACTTACTAAGAACCTACAAAGGAGGCGCTCATGCCCGAAGCAAAGAAAAAGCAAGCCAAGAAGACTGACGCGAACGAACCGGTCGACCTCGAGCAGGTGCGAAAAGATCTCGTTGCACAGGCGAAGAAAAGCGGTGTCGTCGACCAGCGCGACATCACGACCGCCATTCCCGATACCCCCGAAAATGCCGAGCTGCTCGACAAACTCTACACCGAACTTGCCGACGCCAGCGTGCAGGTAACCACCACCGCTGCGCCGATTGCCGAGGGTGAGGAGCCGGTGGAACTCAGCGACGAATGGGCGCTCGAAGACGGCGAGGAGCTGGTACAAGAAGATCAGCATTACCTCGATGATATCGCCGACGACAGCGTGCGGCTGTACTTGCGCGAGATTGGTAAGATCCCCCTTTTGAGCGCCGAAGAAGAGCTGGCGCTTGCCCAACGCGTTGTAGCCGGCGACAAAGACGCCAAAGACAAGATGGCTGAGGCGAACATGCGTTTGGTGGTGTCGATTGCCAAGCGGTATGTGGGCCGCGGGCTGGACCTGCTGGACCTTATTCAAGAAGGAAATACCGGTTTGCTGCGGGCCGTTGAAAAATTCGACCCCGACAAAGGATTCAAGTTTTCCACCTACGCGACGTGGTGGATTCGTCAGGCCATCACCCGCGCGATTGCCGACCAAGCGCGCACTATCCGCATCCCGGTGCACATGGTCGAAACCATCAACAAGCTGCTACGCACCCAGCGCCGGCTCACGCAAGAGCTAAACCGCGAGCCGACCAATGATGAAATCGCCACGGCCATGGAGATCGAGGTCGACAAAGTCGAGCACATCATGAAGATTAAACAGGATATTTCTTCGCTGGACGCTTCGATCCGTGACGACGAAGAAGAGTCGGTGCTTGCCGATTTTATCGAAGATGAAGATACGATTAGCCCTGAAGACTCGGCGACAATGCAGCTGCTCAAAGAGCAGGTGAAGGATATGCTGAGCGCTCTCACCGAGCGTGAGCAAAAGATTATTAAGCTCCGCTTCGGCCTGGAAGATGGGAAGCAGCACACGCTGGAAGAAGTGGGCCAGGAATTTAGCGTGACGCGTGAGCGCATCCGTCAGATTGAGGCCAAGGCACTCGCCAAGTTGCGCAAACACAAGGATGCGCGCAAGCTGCACGACTATATTAAGTGATTCGGCGTTACTTTTAACTGCGCGTCGATGTGATGACGTGCGCCCGGTAGTATTCAAAAACCACGTTACTGCGATAAGTAGCGTGGTTTTTACAACACGCTTGCATCGCGAGGCAACCTTGGCTAGTATTTCGGCGTCGCTCCGGAACGATATGTAAACAATTAATGTCACCAATGTGGGGCTCTAGTAGCTAATTCGCGTCAGCCGCGAACGGGCGAAATTGGAGCGCAATTCTTTGCGGCACTCACACCTACGCTTCTTTTGTTCGGGGTGCTGCGGTTTGCACATGTCGGATCGTTTGGAACGCTCGGGCAAACGGCAGCGTGGCTCCTGGTGGCAGGCGCAAGCACCGGGCTGATATATGGTATTGAAAAGATAAGGAGTAAACACTATGGCCGTTTTTGAACGTTCATTACAACAAAGGGTAATCATAAGCAGTTGCATTGTGGCACTGCTTGGCGCCGCGCTACTCTTCACCGTGCTCATGGTGTGGCATGCGAACCATCTAAGCGGAATGGTCACTACCGCGCGGTCTGAGCGCGTCATATTCGGGCCGTTCACGCTCGCGATTCTTTCCAAAACACCGGCTAGCGGGGGTACATACCAAGTGAGTATCCAGCTCGGCGTCGGGATGGTGTGGTATATGCTTTTCTGGCTTGCGGCGGTGATTGCGGTGGCAGCAATACGGCTGCGCTTTGTGGGACGCCGTGAGTAGCCCTGCCCCCCTTGCCGACATAATTGCCCTGGCGAAAAGACAGATATATTATAGAATGAATAGCATGGAGCGAGATGTGCGGTTATTGGGCCTGTCGGGTACGAACGGCTCTGGAAAAGATTCACTCGGCGGCATATTGGCCGAACGGTATAGCTACTGGTTTATTTCGGTCACTGAACTGCTGCGCGAGGAGTGCAAAAAGCGCGGGCTGCCCATCGAACGCGAAAATTTACGCACCATAAGTGCGGAGTGGCGCAGGCTATACGGGGGCGGTGTGCTCGTAGATAAAGCTATCGAGGCCTACAAGGCGCGGCGCCTTGCCGGCGAGTCGTACAATGGCCTCGTTATGGCCTCGCTGCGCAATCCGATAGAAGCAGACCGTCTGCATGAATTGGGCGGCAGGTTAGTGTGGGTAGACGCCGATCCTCGGATCCGCTATGCGCGCATCCAAAAAAATGCTGCATCGCGCGGCCGTATCGAAGAAGATTCAAAAACATTCGAACAATTTCTAGCCGAGGAGCAAGCAGAGATGCACCCGCCTCAAGGGGCTGATGCGGCCGTACTTAATATGGCGGCCGTCAAGCAGCGCGCCGACATCACTATTTTGAACGATACCGGCGACCTGGAAACGTTTGCCGCCGATGCAGCCAAGATGCTCGGTCTGGCATAGCAGATATGAGTCAAGGTGACCCCTCGAAGCAATCCGGCGCGCAGTACGATACTTACCGAGCAATCCTAGAAGACGATATAGCCGCCTATATAGCGTACATCCAGACAGCAACGCGCGCCCAATATGGCGATGATGCCGCCCTGGGCAGCGAGGCATTTTTACAAGTGCTCGCGGGCGGGAAGCGCCTGCGGGGAGTGCTCACCATGGCGGGCTACGAACTTTGCGGCGGCCAGAACTGGGCGATGATTATCCAGGCCGCGCGGGCCATCGAAATGCTGCATGCCTATATACTCATCATCGACGATATCGAAGATGAATCGCCGCGCCGCCGCGGTCACCCCGCGGCTCATGTGCAACTCGCCGGCTATCATCGCCGGCATCACCTGAAAGGAAGAGCCGCTCACACTGGCCTCAGCGTAGCGGTTAATGCGGCAATCGCCGGTGCGCACGCCGCGCAAGTGGTGCTTGCCAATCTCGATGCCGATCCGTACCTGCGGCTGAGCGCACTCAGTATTACGAACCGCACACTGGCGATCACCGCCCATGGCCAGACGAGCGAGATCCTCCTCAGCGCCCGGCGGAAACTCCCCGCCGAGGCAGACCTGGATCGCATTTTAGAGTGGAAAACAGCGCTCTATAGCGTGACTAATCCGCTGCACGTGGGGATGGTACTCGCCGGCGCCGATTGCCATGCCACCGACGCCATAACGCCGTTTGCCACCCACGTCGGTAAGGTCTACCAGCTGCAAAATGACCTGGAGGACATTTTTGGAAGCTCAACCGCCGATATACCACGCGCCGAGGACATCCGGGGAGGGAAGCTCAACCTTCTTATATATTATGCGTTGCAGCATGCCTTGCCCGCCGATAGCGCCTTGCTCCAGCGAAGTCTGGGCAACCCCCGGCTTACTGCATCGGCTATCCGGCGCTGTCGTGCAATCATTCAGCAGTCGGGCGCTCAATCCTGGGTTCAACAACTCATCGATACCCACATTCAGAAGGCGCAGGATAGCTTACGCACCGCCGCTCAGTCCAATTGGAGCGAAGCGATCGTACGTTTCCTGTACGAACTCGCCGATATGTGCAAGCCTCATTAGTCGCGTGCGCACCCCTAACAGATAGCGTATACTGAGGGCATGCCCAAACGTCTGGTTGTTATCGACGGCAAAAGCGTGTTTTACCGCGGGTATTACGCCATGCCCAACCTCAGTACCAAAGACGGTTTGCCGACTGGCGGCGTATACGGCTTTGCCGTGATGGCGCTGGAAGTTATTAAGCGTCTCAAGCCCGATTACGTGTGTGTAGCGTGGGACAAGCGGCACACCAATATTCGCCGCCGGCTCGAGCTTTACCCCAAGTACAAAGCCAACCGCAAACCCGCGCCGCCCGATTTTTACGACCAAGTGACGCTGCTGCTCGAACTTTTAAAAAGTCTGGGCTGGCCGCTGTACGAATTTGACGATTACGAGGCCGACGACATCATGGCCACGCTCGCCAAGCAGGCCAAAGAAAAAGACATCGAGACGTATTTAGTGAGCGGCGACTTTGACCTGCTGCAAACAGTCAATAGCCACACGCACGTGTACATCCCGCGCAAAGGGTTCAGCGATATCGAGCTGTTAAACGAAGCCGCGTTCCGGGAGAAATACGGGGTGGGTCCGCACCAATGGGTGGATGTTAAAGCCCTGAAGGGCGACGCTTCCGACAATATTCCGGGCGTAGGCGGTATCGGCGAAAAAACTGCGCTCGAACTCATCACCAAATATGGCGACCTCGACAATGTGTACCTGCACCTACAAGATCTCAAACCGGCGGTGCGCGCCAAACTCGAAAAAGACAAAGACGCTGCGTATCTCAGCAAACAGTTGGTCACGCTTTACACCGATGCGCCGGTCACGCTCGATATAGATGAGCTCAAACTGCACGACGGCGTACCGCCAGCCTTTGTGGCCGAACTGCGAAAGCTGGAATTCCGGGTGCTGCTCAAGCAAGTCGAATCGCAAATGACGGCCGCCGATGACGAAAACGCTGCCAGCTACATTGCACAGATTGAGTCCGCCAAAGAAGTAAAACTCCGCCGCGAACAGTTTACCGTGCCCAAACCGCGGGTCGTCAGCCTCAACCCCGACGCCACCGAGCTGTGGGTAAGCGCTGAACCCGGCGAATACAGCGCTATCTCGTTGGCCGAGGCGCCCAAAGTGCTCGCCGGGCCGCTCATCGGCCACGACCTCAAGGCAGTGTTCCGCGCGCTGCTGGCCGAGGGTGTCTCCATACCGCCTGCCGCCGAAATTGCGCACGATACCCGCGTTGCCGCCTTTATTCTTAATTCGTTGCAGCGGTCGCTGGAGCTTTCCGACCTCATGGGCCAAACCATTGCGCCGGACGATGCCGGTAAAATTATCACCAGCATCTGGCAGCTGCATACCGCGCAGCAAAAGGAGCTAGCCAAAGCGCCCAAATTGTATAAAGTCGCCCACGACATCGACTTTAAAATGATCCCGCTGCTGGCCACAATCGAGCATCGCGGCATTCGCCTGGACACCGCTTACTTACGCCGCATGAGCGATGAATTCGAAATTAAAATCGTCGAGATCGAGCAAAAAATTTACAAGCAAGCCGGGCAGCAGTTTAACATCAGCAGTCCTGCGCAACTCGGCATGATTTTGTACGAAAAGCTTGGCCTGCCGACCACCGGCGTCAAAAAAGGGAAGACCGGCTACAGTACCGGCGTGACCGAGCTGGACAAGCTGCGCGGCTTGCACCCGATTATCAACCTCATTACTGAGTACCGCGAATATACCAAGCTCAAAAGCACGTACATCGACGCGCTGCCCAAGCAGGTCGATGCCGAAAGCAAACTGCACACCAATTTTGCGCAGGATGTTGCCGCCACCGGGCGGCTGAGCTCCAACAACCCCAATTTGCAAAACATCCCCACGCGTACCGAACTCGGCCAGGCCATCCGTACGGCCTTCGTACCGGCTGTGGGGAATGTGTTCGTGAGTGCCGATTACAGCCAGTTCGAGCTGCGCCTCGCCGCCTGCATGGCCGGCGACCAACAGATGGTCGACGATTTCAATAAAGACGTCGACATCCACACCGCCACCGCAGCGCAGGTCGCTGGTGTGCCGCTCGACCACGTAGACAAAGAAATGCGCCGCCGCGCCAAAGCGGTCAACTTTGGCATTTTGTACGGCATGAGTCCGCACGGACTCAGCGTAGCCACCGGCATGAATTTAGTCGAGGCCAAGGCATTTATCGACAAATATTTTGAGTTGCGCGCCCCACTCAAAACGTACATGGAAGAGACCGCCGCCCAGGCCTTGCGGCAAGGCTACGTCGAAACCATCTTCGGGCGCCGCCGTCCCACGCCGGATATGAAAAGCAGCAACTGGGTGGTGCGCGAAGCCGCGCGGCGCGCGGCCATCAACATGCCCATCCAGGGCACCGAAGCCGACCTCATGAAGCTCGCAATGTTACAGGTGGAAGCGGCGCTCGGCGATCTCGGTGAGCAGCTGCTGCAGATCCACGATAGCATTTTGGTGGAATGTCCCGCCGCCCACGCCGAAAAAGTCAGCCAAGTGTTGAAAGACACTATGGAACACGTCTACAAACTGCCCGTCAAACTCGCCGTGGATGTCAAAACCGGCCGCAACTGGGGCGAACTGTAGAATTTTTTAGGCGACCTGGCCAGAATTATTTTCGTGCCGGACTAAGGAGGCGAGTTCCTGCACCCCAGAGCACAACGGTGCCGTGACCCAACTGGCAGGGTCGCCGCTCCTATTGCATGGGTCTTCGCCTCGAAGGAACTGTTCTCCGTACGCGCCGACGACACCTACAGAAAGGGCGAGCACGCCCGCTGCTATCTTCATATGTAGAGGCTGCATTTGTTCCCTGACAGTTTCCAGGGAATGGCGAAGGTCCATTATCCTACTTTCACGCCGGTTACGGTACCGTTAGGCGACAGAACTTGAATCATACCTTGGCAAAAGCCGCCGCCTGAGAAATTGAAGGTGCCGTCCAATACGGGCGCGCCTTCTCGGGTAGCGGGAAAAACAGCGACATCGTCGAGGTTGGCAGCATCATCTACCTTGACCACACGGGCGCTTGCTGCAATTTCTTGCTGGCCATCCGGTGTATTCCAGGTAATGCCTATGCCATTGGGGCTGGGCGTGTCAAGATCAGGATGTGTAGGGTCGACCTTCTCAACCTGGAGGCCGGTCGCGAGGCCACTCACCGTAACTATCACTGTCGTGCGGTTCACGTTATGTAAGGCGCCGCCGAGGGTCGCCTTAACTACCTCGCATTGCATTTGGCCGTGCGGACCGGCCATGGTGCCGGGCGGGATGGGGAGGGTATCGGGGGTGCTGGCACCCGCAGGTGAGGACACCGCTGAGGTGGGGTAACCGTCGCTGTCGGCAGGCGGTTGATCGGCACTGGCGTGCGCACAGCCGCTCGCAGCCAGGGCTATGCCAGTTAGAAGGGTAATGATACGAGTCGGTGTGCCACTGCGCGGAGGGAGTTCAGAACGAGAAAAACGTTTTTGCATAACAATACAGTATCATAAATGAGCGAAAATACAAAAAGCGAGCCGGTTACTGCTGCAAAACGGATAAGATATTACCCGCCGGGTCTTTAAACCAGGCGATGTCCGGTCCCATTTTTTGGGCACGCCCGCGGGCAATGCCTGTATCGTCCTGTTGCATGCCTTCGTAACGCTCAAAGGTGATGCCGCGCTCTTGCAGTTCGGTAACCGCCGCATCCACATCATCGACAACAAAATTGAGCATCGTGTACGTTGCCGGCTGGTGATTGGGTTTTGGATAGGCCCACACTTTTGCACCGCCCGGCATGGTGAGCTGCATGCCGCCCATCATTTCTTTGGCACTACAGCCTAGTTTTTCGGTATAAAAAGTTTTTGCGGCAGCCAAATCGTCCACCGAAAATCCACTAAATGTTGCTGTTGGGGTGAACATACGTCCTCCTTAGTTATGAACCTCCTTGTACTATACCGCGCTTTGCACCGCGAAACGTATTGAAAAACGAGCCTTAATGTGGTATTGTTTATTCCGACCCAAGAGGTGACCAAGATATGCGATATTTCTTAGGATTTTTAGCGGCCATTGGCCTGATCGTTGTAGTCTTCATTCTTATTTTGAAAGGCTTTAGCGGCCATGGCACGCCCAAAAATCAGATCAACCTCCTCGATTACGCCAACAGCGAGACCCAGGTGCAGCTTACTGTAGACGGCCCGATTAACGCCGACACCAAACATCGGGGTTACACCATTACGGTCGGCCGTGACGACGTCAACATGGTGACCACCCAGGGCTACCAAGGCTCGGTGCTGCAGCAAAAGACGTATCCCAACAACGCCTCGGCATACGCCGAATTTTTGCGCTCCCTCCAGTTGTTTAACTTCGTAAAAGGCAATGCCGACCCTGCTCGGGGCGACGAACGCGGCTACTGTCCCAGCGGCGACCGGTATGTGTTCAAGATTACCAGTGCCGGCCAAGACGTGCAGCGTTTTTGGAGCACCTCGTGCGGCGGCGGTACATATGGCGGCGGCCGCTCGCAGACAATTCTCTTATTCCAGCGGCAAGTTCCCGACTTCGATCAGCTGAGCACCGGCCTCAGCATCTAGGCTGCTATACTAAAAAAGTGATACGGGCGATTGTTTTCGACTGTTTTGGCGTGCTTGCAACCGACGGCTGGTTGCCGTTTAAAGAGCGCTATTTTGGCCACGATACGCAAAAGTTTGCGGCGGCCAGCGATCTCGGCCGCGCCGCAGATGCCGGGCTCATTGATTTTGACGAATTTATCGGGCAGGTATCCGCCTTGGCTCAGGTAACCGATCTGGATGCTCGCAGCCAGATTGAGCACAACGTGCCCAACGACGCCCTTTTTGCGTATATACGCGACGCGCTCAAGCCGAAGTATAAAATCGGCATGCTCAGCAACGCCGGTGCCGATTGGCTGCACGAATTATTCACACCGGAACAAGTTGCGTTGTTCGACGCGGTGGCCTTGTCGTACGAAATTGGCGTGCTTAAGCCCGCGCCCCGCGCCTACGAGGTTATTGCCGAGCGCTTGGGCGTGACGCCAGAAGCGTGCGTATTCGTCGACGATCAGGAACG
>DATGEW010000113.1:0-10416 GCA_035309745.1 Saccharimonadales bacterium (SeqCode) | reverse complement strand
CCAAAGGTCGGGGGTTCGAATCCCTTCGCGCGTACCATTATGAGATTACAGGGAAGGAGACGTTGCATTTTGGACGTCTTTTTGTTTTGGTATAAATCTCTAGTTGTTGCATAAATTAGAATCACTTGAGACGAGATCTGTTACTATCTAGTAAATGCTCAGTATTGAGAAGCCATTACCGGGGGAGTGGGAGGGGACACTAAACCCTGAGGATTATGGGTTTGGCGTCATTCGGGATGAATCTATAACCCGTTGGGAAGAGGACGAACGAGCCGCTGATTTATATCGACGTGTCCTCGACCGAACAGGCATGCGTATACCGGGCCTTGATCCGGTGCTCGCAAGGGTAGATAGTCGCCGACAAGTCATGGAAGAGCTGGACCGCAATCCTGCTCAAGCACTCTTCGAAAGACATAAGATTGGCTACCCATATTCCTGCACATTTGGCAGCGCACACCTTACGATTGATGAGGGCGTCTTTTGCCCTACCTTCACAAACGTATCTGCACTTCTTTTGAGTGCTATAGATTTCAAATCTGGCGAGAAGGTACTGGATGCGTTCGCGGGAAGTGGGGCTTTTGGTGTTAATGCAGCCTTGCACGGCGCCGCTACAGTGGTGTCTGTCGATATATCAGAAAGGGCAGTTGGCTGCATCGAGAAAAATGCTCGTAACAATGGGGTACAGATAGAAGCGCGGCTAGGCACATTGAATGACCGTGTCGCTAAGGACGAAAGGTTCGACCTTATCATTGCTAATCCGCCACTCCTACCCGGCGAGCCGACGGACGGCATTACGGCTGCTGTCTTCGACGAAGGACTGCAAGTTACGCTCGATTTTATTAACCAGCTAAGCCAGAGTCTTGATCGTAAAGGGCGGTGCTACTTAGTGACCTCTGATATTCTAGAGCGGTGCAAATTTAGCGTGCCAGAACTATGTCGCAAAGCAGGCCTACGCACGATTGTAATGAGTACCGCAGATTTTGGCTACGAAACCTATCGCGTTCACAAAATAGAGCACAGACAGTTGAACAACCTGCATTGGTTATTTCGGCAATGAGCTGGCAAAAATGGTTCTGCCGATCGCTACGTTTTGTTATACTCAAAATGTCCATGCGCCTCATAACTCGTCTGTTCCTTCTGAGTATCGCCTTCCTGAGCGTTACATGGTTTACCCCGCACGCCGTCGCTGCCGCTTGCGCCTCGTTGCCTACAGGTAGTGGCACTGCCACCTTCGCGTTGACTGTTCCTTCATCTGGGGTGTACCGGCTGTGGGTGCACGAATATTCCCCCTCAGCTAACAATAATGGTGTGTACGCTCAAATAGGCAATTATTGCCAAATTACCGTGGGCGATAGCGCGGCGATACCGGTTGGCCAGTTTATCTGGATCGATTATCAGAACGCCACGCCATCTAATGTCATGGATCTCAACCTGACGGCTGGCAATCAGATGATGACGCTTGCCGGCCTAGATCAAGGGGTTGGTGTGGATAAGGTGCTTCTGGTCTCTGACCTACATTGCGTGCCTGTGGGGCAGGGCGACAATTGCAACGCAACCACTACCGTCACGCCACCATCTCCGCCAGTAACCGGCGGCACGACAGGTGTGATTATAAGCCCGATAGCCTCAGGCAACATTACGCTGCCCCAGTCGAATGGCCAGCGCCGTACATACTTCCTGGATGGCAAGCCGGTGGTAGGTACAAAGCTTGACACCTCTGTTCTTTCCGATGGCAAGCACACCTTGCAGGTAGTGGAAAAGGGGCCCGATGGCCAAACAAAGATTTTGACACAGACGATAGTGGTTTCGAATCATCTTGGCCTGGCTGCGCGATTGGATCGGCTCGTACGCAGGCCATTGGTTTGGACAATCGCCAGCATCGTGGCTTTGTCGGTTGCGGCTGTCGCATCGGTCTGGTTTTTAAAGCCTGCCTGGATCCATTGGGCAGTAGGGCGCCTGCGATTTCTGCGGACACCAAAGCTTCCCCTTGTTCGGCAAGCGGTGGTGTATGGAGAGAACGATAACCGGCCTCGTCGCTATCGCTGGAAGGCTATACTGTTCTCATTGGTATTTGCTGCTATTGGCGTAGGCACCCTCCTTTACAGCTTTGCGGGGACGATCACTGTTAGCTATGTGCTGTCCGACGCCACCCTAGCCAACGGTGCTACGGTAGTCGTGAACGCGGCCGCTGTTGGCGGCAAGATGGTGCAATTCCAGCCGCCAGCCGCCCCGGCACCCCCGCCATCGCCACCTCCTTCGCCTAGCCCCAGCCCATCGCCCGGCTCGGGCGTTGGCACGGCTACCTGCCCAGCGTACCCAGCATTTCCCGATGAAAATTGTACCGGCTACCTGCATACCGGCGTTACACTGCACGCTTGTAGTACCACGCTCACCTCCAACACCACCTACGACTCGTGCAAGTTCACCGGCGTTATTAGCATGGGCAGCGTTTCCAACGTCACCATTACCCGCTCGCTCGTCGTCGGCCGCATTGAGTATAGCATTAACGGCAGCCTCAACAACCTCCACCTCACCGACGTCGAGATCGATGGTAACAAAATTGCCGACGGCCAATCGGCTATCGGTAATAACGATTACACATGCGTCCGCTGCAACATCCACGGCACCAACCGCGGCGCCAATGTCGGCTTTAATGTCACCATCCAAGATTCCTACCTCCACGGGTGGTGGCCCGGCAACCCAGCCAACGACCACGTCACCGGGGTGGGCAGCAACGGCGGCGCCAACAATACCATTACCCACAACAGCATCACCTGCGAAATCCTCAACGACCCGACCGAGTATGCCTGCTCGTCGGGCATGAGCGTCTACGGCGACGATGCGCCAGGTAACAACAACTGGACGATCACCAACAATCTCATCAACGCCGGCTCATCCTCCTGCATGATCATTGCCGGGCCACCCGCCAAGCCGTATCCTTTTACCAATATGCACGTTACCGGCAATCACTTCGGCAACGAGTTTGAGGCCTACTGGAACACAAACGACCCCAGTCACAACCCGCACACCTGCTCACAGTACGGGCCGATCGACACCCAGCCCAGTTCGTGGGGCGTCAACGGTAACGTCTGGAGTGGAAATGTGCACTCCAACGGCGCCACCGTGGACCCCTCGTAATAATTAAGCAATAGCGCTCATAGAATAGTTGAACGATAACGCCGTTACGGCTGAACGGCTTTGAGCCAGTTTGCTTCGATAGCTTCCGGCGTAAACCGGGTAAGCATTTGCCGCCTATAGTACAACTTGAGCGATACGGGGATGATGTACTTATTGTGAAGCCTCAACGGCGAGTAATAGGTGTCCGCTTTTCTCCAAGCCTTGGAAGTTGCGGCGGCGAGAGCGGTTTCTTTGTCAAACGTCAGCTCACCTATGTCAATAAGAACCACCCGGTCATTTTTATCTACGCCGTAATTCGTCCCCATTTGTAAGATTGGATCGGCAAGTCCGTAGCCGGCATGAAACAGGAGCAGGCTAATGAATTCATCAACGTATTGGCGCGCCCTGGCTGGAGTGGCTTGCCGTAGTGCCGCACCCATCACTGTGACTCTGTCTTGCCTGTAATTCAAATTTTCATCTATCACGGGGTTTGCGAAGCTGGGGGCGAGTTCGGGGTGGGCTTCTAATGCGTTTCGGACACCCTGGAGGCTTATCCTTGCGTGATCGAGCGTATCGGATGCCAGCTGTTTGAGATTCCTTGTTTTGAGCCCATAGCCCCAGCGTCTGTAAATGGCAGCCGATTGCTCCACCGTATGGAGCGTTTTGTACACGTAATTGTCATCGGCAACGACTTCAAATTGAGCGCCATAACCCAGCCTCTGCATAAAGCGGATAGTAACACCAAACCGTTCCTATTAAAAGATGCGCTCTCGGCGAAAATATGCCGATACTAAATAGTAGACAACATTACTTTACTTTGGTAAACTATGACTCATGTCGCAAGATGTAAATAATATTTGGAAAGACGATAAAGCCCGGCAGCTCGTTGAGGCCTTGGTTTCTATTTCCGACAAACCTACAATGCAAAATTTTCTTCGGGATGTTATGACCGAGAAAGAGATTATAGAAATCAGTGCCAGGCTTGAGGCTGCCCGGATGCTTACTGAAGGTAAAAAGTATACCGAAATTGTTGCTAAAACGAAGCTGAGCAGCCGTACGATCGCTCGCATTAGCGAATGGTTACAGAACGGCTGTGGCGGCTACGCTACCGTTTTAAATCAGGCTAGCAATCATCATCACAGCCATATGCCGCCGGCCCGTGCTGTGTAAGTAATCGCTTTTTAGAAGCTTAAAACGCCAGCACGAAGCTGGCGTTTTAATTTTCGATTTTTTGTAATTAGTTTAAGGGAATTTTATGGGAAAACCATATGTAATATCAGCGGAGGTGGATGTAGCAACCGCTGACTTAAAACAAATTGTGAATCAAGATTGTATCGAAAGCTTTAGAGAAAGTTTAGATGCAGATTTACGTGCAATGGGCAAAGATACGCGTTGGGTAGCTTCAAGTACTATACGAGGAGGCCTAGAGCACGCAGTTGCTACGGCCACATTGCCAGTCATTAGCCTAGACGACAGATATGTCTCGTCGGCAGATCAGTTTCTGGGTATTTCAAGAGGTGTAGGCCCCTCGCTCCAGGATGATGGATATGTTGCAAGACGTGGTTATCCGCCCATCGAAGATCAGCTGAGCAGAGTATCCGGGCTCGGAAAAGAAGTGATCCTGGTAGACGACGTGTTGTTTAGTGGCGAGATGGTAACTTGGCTAGCAGCTTTACTGATACCTTACGGCGTAAGAATTGGCGCCGTCGCAGTCGGAATCGCTATTCAGGAGGGCATCGACAAGCTGGCCCTAGAAGGCATAGATGTGCAAGCCGCAAAAGTATTTTGCGCGGTTGAAGATGAAATATGCGAGCGCGACTTCGCTGTGGTGCCAGGTTCTGGGCGGCGTATAGACGCGTTGGCCGCCAATGCCTTATACTTTGACGCTAAAAATGGCAAGCCCGACCGATGGGCGTCGATACCCCAATCTAGTGCCGAAGCCTTCTGTGTACGCAGCCTAGAACGAAGCCTCGATCTGCTACAAAGCGACGTACCTATGGAGCTCGTGGGGAGGTTTTTGGGCTATGGCACAACTGGGCCGGCAGCGAGTCAGATAACGAATAGGTTAGAGGAAATATCATGAGGCGTTTACAAATTGGCATAATTGGCTCCTGCAGCGACCTGCATTATTCCGAGGCGGCAGAAAAATTTGCCGGGGAGTTGGGTAGTTTAATCGCTGATAGAAAATACACCCTGGTTTTTGGAGCCGAGAAAGACATCGAGTCTTTACCCGCCATTGCGGCAGTATCTGCCAAGCAAGCGGGCGGAGAGACGGTGGGGGTTACCTACGAAAAAGGTCTTACGATTTTCAGCGAGGAAGCGGCCTCAATCGTGATTGCCACTGGTTTGGTTCGCGGCGGAGGGCGGGAAACGACCCTCATGCTTAGCTGTGACGCGGTAATCGCTCTTGCGGGCGGTTCAGGAACTCTCAATGAAGTGTGTATAGCCTACCAAGCCGGTATACCCGTCATAACGGTTAGTAAGTTTGGCGGGTGGAGTAAAAAACTGGCAGGTACCTATTTAGACGAGAGGAAACGATACAAGTTTTTAGTCGCTTCAGGCCCCAAAGAAGCACTCGATTTAGCCGTCAGCGCCGCCCTTGCCGGCCAATCGATGTCTAATGTTGTGCGCGATGAGCTCAAGCGAACTATCGGGGAAGAAATATTGCTATGACAAATAAGTCTCTCATTACTATTATATCCTCCTATTCAGATGATATGTTAGTAGACCCGTCCGGTAAAATCATCAGGAACCAAAAAGGGGGACCTGCTCTATTTATTGAGCAGGCGATTCGCAGCGAAGGGTTACCTTACAGGTTGCTGGCGGGAGACCGAGTGAATGTAGAGATACTCGTAACCCCAACTGGCGAATATGGGAGAGTAGCAGTACCGCCTACAGAGTATTTTGCCCAAACTGATGCCCTGACAGAATGGACGATCGTTTCGACCATACTTGATGAATGGAATCTTACAGATTTGCAAGTCTTACCTGCCCGTTTATTTATCGATATCCAGGGATATGTCAGAAAGCCGGGAGATTTTGGGCAGAAACAGTTCTGGGGAGGTTTACCTAAATTGGCAGATCAGATTTTTTGCCTGAAAGGCACCGCCGAAGAAATTAAATGCTTGCCCAGGCCTGTCATAGAGGATCAGAAGACCAGACTTTTGATAGTAACTTATGGCGATGAAGGTGCTGATATCTTCTATGAGGGGCGGCGTTCACGAATTAAAGCCAACAAGATTGCTGGGCTAGATAACACGATCGGTGCTGGCGATACGTTTTTAGCCTATACGGCGGCGTCGATGTATCGGGGTAGCCCGCCGGAAGCGGCCGCTACTTACGCCGCCCAAAAGACTGCTCAATTTTTGCAACAAAAGCTAAAAGACCGGAGTGCGTCGTGAAAAACAAGCGAGGAATCATTTTTGATTTAGATGGCACGCTCTATCATTTCAAAGGCGGCGATGGCAGTTTTGGCGCCTCAGATTTTTATGCTGACCTTAGGCAAAATATGACTCGTTTTCTTGCTAGTAGGCTTGATATATCAGGCGTAGAAGCTCAACGCGAATACGCTCGGATTAAAGACCAATATAATGGTGAGGTTAGCCTGGGTGTCGAGAAAGAACTGGGAATTGACCGCTATGAGTGGTTTGGCAACACCTGGAATTTGGAGCCAGCTGGCTATATATCCTCCCCCGGTTCACGACTTGCCGAATCGCTGGTTCCGTTTAGCGACAGGTCACTCGTTTTGACGGCGGCGCCCGCAGCCTGGGCCAAGCCAGTACTTACATACCTTGGCATTAGTGACATCTTCGGGGAGAGGGTTATTACTGGCGAGCCTGACGTGAGAAAGCCAAATCCGGCTATCTTTCGTAGGGCGGCCCACCTGCTGCAAAGACGATGCTGTGAAGTTATTTCAATCGGTGACCAAAATGAATCTGATATTCTACCGGCCAAAGCCTTAGGCATGCTGACGATTAAAGTCGATTCTGCATCTATGGATGCTGATTATTGTGCGGACAGTATCTACGGAGCTATAGACACCGTAGCATTCCTCGATTCGTATTCTTCAACCGACTAGGCCGACCTCGCATACATTACCAACAGTCGGCGAGACAATATTGTGCTATAGACAGTGACCTAAGCCGCTTGACGTTTGCTCCGATGTTGAGGCATCATGGGTGGAGGAGACGCACTGTATGAAAACTACGCACGAAACCAATGCCCGCAGCAGGGGCCATCGGCTGGCCGCCCTGGTAACCGGACGACGTCTGAAATGGATTGTCGTTTTACTGTGGTTAGTCGCCGTTATGGTGGCCGGGCCGCTTGCCGGTAAATTGAACGGGGCCGAAAAAAATGATACGTCATCGTGGCTGCCGGGCAAGGCGGAGTCTACCCAGGCGCTCAATATTCAAAAGAAATTTGAATCTACCGATGACGCGCCGGCGGTTGTTGTGTACGAGCGCAGCTCGGGGCTGACGACAGCCGACAAGGCCAAAATTACGGCCGATGTCGCTCGCTTGGGGAAGATTGCAGGAGTTGTTCCTGGCAGTGCCAAAGGCCCGGTATTTTCGCCCGACGGCAAGGCTGCCGAGAACATAGCTTCGATGAATTTTGGCAACGACGGCTGGACAAAAGCTCCTGGTCTCGTGAGTAGCATGCGTAAAGTCGCGAGCGATGGTGCGCCCGGTATGACCGTGCACGTGACCGGGCCGGGCGGGCAGGCGGCAGACTCGGCCGATGCTTTTAAGGGCATCGACGGCACATTGTTGTACTCGGCGCTCGGTGTGGTGATTGTGCTGCTGCTTATAACCTACCGCAGTCCGCTGCTGTGGTTGCTGCCCGTCATTTCGGCTGGTTTTGCACTGATGTGCGCCCAGGGCATCATTTACTTGCTGGCCCGGCATGCCGGGTTGGTGGTAAACGGGCAGAGTGCGGGTATCCTTACCGTACTGGTATTTGGCGCAGCTACCGACTACGCCTTGTTGCTGATCGCCCGTTACCGTGAAGAACTCCACAACCACCAGGACCGCCACGAAGCGATGGCCTTAGCGCTGCATCGCGCCGGCCCAGCGGTTATTGCCAGTGCCTCGACGGTGGTGGTGGGGATGTTGTGCCTGTTGGTGGCCGAACTGAACTCTACGGCGAGCCTTGGTCCGGTAGCGGCTATTGGTATCGGCGTGGGGTTGTTGGTAATGATTACCTTGTTGCCGGCGCTGCTGGTTATTTTTGGCCGCTGGCTCTTTTGGCCGCTTGTGCCGCGCTACGGGACCGAGGTGCCAACCTCCCGCGGACTGTGGGCGAAAGTCGGCCGGCTCATTGCGCGCCAACCTCGTGCAGTGTGGCTGGTTACGGTTGCAGTGCTGGCAGTTATGTCGCTCGGTCTTATCGGTTTTAAGGCAAACGGGCTATCCACGAAAGATTCCTACCGTAATACGCCGGATTCTGTCCTGGGCGATGCCGTCCTGGCAAAGCATTTTCCAGCGGTAGGTGCGGGCTTGCCCGTGGTTGTGGTGGCCAACAGAGCGCAAACGGCGCCCGTTGCCGAGGCGATGCAGCGCGACGGGGGCATCACGGCAGTGAGTCAGCCGGTGGCGAAGGACGGGCATGTCTTCTTGCAGGCTATTCTTACCTCGCCACCAGATAGCGACGCGGCATATGCGACGATCGACCGGCTCCGCACCAATCTCCACGCTGTCAAGGATGCCGATGCAAAAGTGGGTGGTTTTACCGCCATAACGCTCGATACGGAACGGGCTTCGCGGCGTGACCGGCAGGTAATTATTCCGGTTATTTTGGTGGTCGTGTTTGTTATTTTGGCCCTCCTGCTGCGTTCGTTGCTTGCACCCTTTATGCTCGTGCTCACCGTTGTGCTCTCGTTTGCCGCCGCCCTTGGCGCGAGCGCGCAGATTTTCAAGCACATCCTGCATTACGCTGGCGCAGATGCTTCCCTCCCGCTGTTCGTGTTTGTCTTCTTGGTGGCGCTCGGTATCGACTACAACATTTTTCTTATGACCCGCATCCGCGAAGAAGCTAAAAGCGGCGATACCAAAAAAGCCGCACTCACCGGCCTTGCAGCAACCGGAGCGGTTATTACCTCCGCCGGAGCGGTGCTCGCCGGTACATTTGCCGCCCTTGGTACGTTGCCGCTCACCGCGTTTGCCGAGATTGGATTTACCGTGGCTTTCGGCGTCTTGCTGGATACGCTTATCGTGCGTTCAGTGCTGGTTACGTCGCTAACGCTCGACATTGGGCGGCGCATTTGGTGGCCGGGCAGGCTGGCCAAGCGTGTGGCCAACCAGCGGCATAACTAATGCATATTTGCCGTAGCGCTTGTAGTTCTAAAACGTGGCAATTACAATAAGCATAAGTTATGTCACGGCTACCTATTCCTGGTTCAGATGATGGCACGTGGGGAAATATTCTCAATGATTTCCTTGATGTGGAACATAATGCCGACGGTTCCCTTAAAATTCGGACCGATGGGACGTTTCAGCTCGCCAGCCAAAAGGGTGCGGCCAGCGGTTATGCGCCGCTCGATGGGTCGTCTAAGGTTCCGCTTGCCAATTTGCCGTTGCCGTTAACGCAGGCAAATACGCACGCCTCGCCCGACACCGACACCGCAACCACTTCGCTGCACCACACGATTGGCGGAGGCGCCACCCAGGCGGCCGCGGGCAACCACACCCACACCGTTACTATGTCCCTACCGGCTTACTCCCGGCAAGGTACACTTACCACCACGACGGGTACCCTCAGGTTGCCGATCGACGGCACGTACACCATTGTAGGTACGCGGCTTATGGTGGGAACGGCGCCGACGGGGGCGAGCATTATCATTGATGTAAAAAAGAATGGTTCTACCATTTATACCACTACGGCCAACCGGCCAAGTATTGCGGCCGGCGCCAATGCGGGCGGTCCAGGCGCAACGCCCGACGTTACAAGCTTGGCAGCCGGCGATTATCTCACCGTAGATATTGTACAAGTAGGGTCGGGTACGGCTGGCTCCGACCTCACCGTAGTTGTTGTGGTAAGCAAAACGGTAGCATAACCATGGCTCATTTACTAAATGCTACTCGGTTCAAAAGCCCGAACCCCGCAGCGACGCCATTTTCGGTACCGATTCCGGCAACCGCTGCCGGATCTACCTTGGTGTGTATATCAGGCGGAGGCGCGATTGTTACCGCGCATTTAGGAGTTGGCGGCACTGCGTTTACGAAGCGCACTTCCTCGCTGAATAACCGAGAGGTAGCAGCCCAAGACATCGTTGACAGCAGTGGCGGCACAACGACCATCCAG
>DATGEW010000112.1:0-5068 GCA_035309745.1 Saccharimonadales bacterium (SeqCode) | reverse complement strand
CGTTGGCGGAAGGGGTGGGATTCGAACCCACGGTGAGTCTCCCCACGACGGTTTTCAAGACCGTTTCCTTAAACCGCTCGGACACCCTTCCAGGGCTAGCGCCAATTATACCAGCGTAACAGAGAAGAGGGAAGAGTTACGCGGCCGCAAATACAGCTGCTGATACTTGTGCGGCACCGGTATCGCGCAACGTTTGCGCCGCTGCTTCGCAGGTTGAACCTGTTGTAATTACATCATCGACAAGCAAAATGTGCGCGCTTGCGATGTCACCCCTATGAACTGCCCGAAACGCGTGCTTCATTTGCCGGCGACGAGCCGCACCTCCCTGGCCAACCTGGCGTACCGCAATAGTGCGTGCCAGTAGGGGAAGATAGCGGCAGCCGAGCTGGCGGGCGAGCTGCTTGGCGATAAGCTGAGCTTGGTCGTACCCCCTGACCCGCACACGGGCGGACGCTGTTGGCACGTGGGTAATAATCCAGGGCTGGTCATGGGGAAGAAGCGTAGCGATGGAAGCGGCAACGTCATGGGCAGCCGCTTGCGCCCGTTCGAATTTAAGCTTGTGGATAAGCAATTTCGCTTGCTGCTCGTATGAAGTAGCGGCCCACACCTGAAAGAGTGGGCTCGAGTGGCGGCAGGATGCACAGGTGCGAAAATCTGGTGTGGCGCGGTTGCAACGGTAACAGCGGCTGGGTATAGCGGGCAACCGACCGCGGCACACAGGACAAAGCAACAGGCCTTCCACGCCGCAGCCGACGCAGTTAAATGGGGCGATAATGCTGAATAGCCTGTCGATAACAATCATGTTGTGTTTATTGTGTTGTAAATAACTCTGTTTGCGGTTGCGAAATATTTATTACCTAAGCTATACTAGCATTAACACAAACATGGGAACAACCAACAACTAAGTACAATGTACGTGGAGGGTAACAACTATGGCTCGACGCAGTAACAGCGACGATGACCTGCTGATGGAAGAGGATGAGCTGACCGCTGCCTTCTTGGGTGACGACGACTCTGCCGCGCAAAGCGAGCAAGCTGTTCCACAGCAACCAGTGGTGGCCAATGATGAGTGGGATGAAAGCGAAGATCTGCCTGGGCAGCTCGCCGTCGATGTGTACGAAACGAGAGAGAAGCTCGTAGTAAAGGCACGTACCGCTGGCGTGAATAAGAGCGATTTGGATGTAAGTATTTCTGACAACACGCTCAGCATCCGCGGAACGCTTTCGGCGGGGAATGAAGATGACGTCGAGAACTACTTTGTGCAGGAATGCTACTGGGGCGAATTTAGCCGCAGCATCGCACTACCGGTACCGGTAAAGGAAGACGAGATCGAAGCCATGCTGAAAGATGGCGTACTGACCATCAGCTTTGCCAAGGTGAAGCAGGACACGGTTAAGAAAATTCAGGTCCTGTAAAGATACCTGGGGTCTGGGGTGCCACGTGCATATGTACGTGGCACCTACATTTTACACGTAATAAAAACCGCCCCATCCGGGCGGTTTTTATTACGTTGACCAGTTACGATGTTACGGTTGGACTTTGTTCAGTACGAACTGGACGATGAATTGCGCAAAAGCGACAACCACCAAACCGATAATGGCGTACAGAATGGTATTTTTGGCACCACTGATGTTGCCGGAATCACCACCGGAAGTAATGTATTTGAAGCCGCCGAAGACGATCATCACGACAGCTACAATGCCTACCACCAACGAGAAAATATTAATCACTGTGGTGATAATGCTATTGATACGAGTGGTCGCGTCGGCTTGGCCGGCAGCAGCAGTACAATTGGCCCCATCGGTGACGGTAAGGCCTGAACCTTGCGACAGACAAGTAGTGATGTCGGCAGCGTGCGCCATGGCCGGAGCCACGACCATTGGGATAAAGGCCAGTGCCAGGGTAGCTACTGCAGTCGTGATACATTGGCGTAACGATTTGAACATGTTAGAGATCCTTTCTTAAGCTTTTTATGTACTTTATACCACAGCACGCGGCGCGATTCAATAATGCACCAGCCGGATAATGCCCGTCTTTTTCGTTGGGTTATTCTGTGGCGTCTTCGTTGCACTATTGAGGACAAAAATAACCAACGACTGTGCAAAAGCGACAACTACCAAGCCGATAATGGCGTATGTAATGGCGCCTCTGCCGCTCGCAACTTTATTGGCGTCGCCCCCCGATGACACGATCTTGAAGCCGCCGACGAACATCATAACAACCGCGGCGATGCCGATGATAACAGATAGCACGTTGAGGCCGACCGTCAAAAGGTTGTTAATGGTGCTCGCCCCGCCGCTACAGCCATTGCTGCCCACACCCACACCCTGGCAGGCCTGCCCGGTGGAACCGTCAAACAAGGCGGCATGAGCCGTGCCCGTGTGCAGGGCCGCCACTGCCGTAATTGCTACCGCGAGAATAATGAGAATTTTTTTTGCTGTCATATGCTTCTACTATATCTTTATAGCTTCGATAATACAAAAAGGACGATAGACTGCGCGAGCACGGCCACCACAAGCCCGACGACTGAGTAGCTAAGCGCCCGGCGTGCGGTCTCCGCCTTGCCCGAATCGCCGCCCGAAAATACCAGCATCGCACCGGATATAGTAATAGCAATCACGGCCGAGATGCCCACGATGATGGCCAGGATTTGCATGGCGCGGGTCGCAACACCGCTGGGACCGAAAATAGGATTATTGCTTGAGCCGGCTTGATTGTCTTTACACACCGTAGGGTTGCTATTGGCGCCGCATACCGGCTGCAACACGTCGACAGCCGCGGCGCTGCCAACCGGCACCGCTACCAGGCTGGCGAACAAGATAGTGAGGGCAATAATCCATCGCTTCATATTAAATTCCTGTTAATACAAACGTTACGATTCCTTCGGCACTGAGCGCCACCAAAAGGCCAGCAATCGCATAGATAATTGTCTGGCGTGCGGTGGCGGCTTCCTGCGGGTTACCTTGGGAGAATTGCAGACGCAGCCCGGCCAGGATAATAACAATAACGGCGACCGCTCCGGCGATGCCAAAAATCAGCTGCAGAGCCACATGGAGATTCGAACTGTTGGCGCCGACGGTCGGCAGCCCGGTATCACACTGAGCTTGGCCAAGGCAGTTCACTACGGCGTCGGCAAATACGTGCGTCATTTAAATTGCCCCGCTACAAAGGTTACGATGGTTGCCGCGCTGACCGAAATAACCAGGCCGATGAGCGCATTGATAATAGTGCCGCGTGCCTGTTTCGTTTTACCGGGGTCGCCTTGGCTGGTCATGTACTGAAAGCCGCCATACACAATAAGCCCGATGGCCGCCAGGGCGCCAATGCGCAGCATAATTTCGATGATCGCCGCTACGATAAGCCAAATATCGCTGAGCTGCGTGATGGCCGGCGTGCATACAGGGGGGATGTTCGGATCACCAGAAATCGTCTGCTGGCCGGGAAGGTAGGCGTACCATTTAGGAAAACCCAAAAAATCGCCGCCTTGTACTGCACACCCAGCCGCAAAATAATGCAGCATATCCATCATTTAAAGAACCCTGTCGGAATTAGATAGTCGAGGAGTGCCGCGCCAAAAATAAAGACCAGCAGCGCAATAAGCGTTTCGCGTACGCGGGTAAGGGCTTTGGCGGTTTCGTTGGGATCGCCGCGCGACATCGTGTACTGCACACCCGCCCACACTACTGAAGCGACTACCACCACACCTACGCCCGCCGACAGGGCACGGATGATAGCAAACGCGGCGTCCATGATGGCGCTACACCCATCTTGATTGCTACAATGCCCGTTTGACCCATAACAGCCGATGTTAATGGCGACATTGACTCTATTATTGCCACTTCCGCACTGGTAGCGTCCGGTCGCACCGTTGGAAAAGCTGACACCCTGGGAGGAGGCACTGCTTACGGCAGATACACTGGGGGCAGCTAGCGCAATGCCGCCGAACAGTGCTACTGCAGCGGCAGAAAGTATTACGCGCTTCCATATAATTGTTCGTTTCTTGACGGTTTGCCGTTTCATAGCCTTAGGCTCATTCTAGCAAATAGTTCTGCCGACTGGTATGGTTTACCTGCTAAAATCTAACTTTTTCGGCACATTTTTGGTACTATAAGCCTAGGTAAAAATATGAGAAAAGCGCTCTTGCCGGTGGGCCAATCTGAACGTGGTATAGCCTTACTCAAGGTAGTATTGTTGTTGTTTGTGGCACTTTTTGTGGTGTTCGGCGCCAAAATTGCCTACCAAAAACTGACCTACAAACCGCCGTACCGGGTTGTGGGAGATCAATTTATGACCGCGCTCGCCCACAAAGATGCCTCCACGAGCTATGCATTATTTAGCACAAATCTAAAAAATGATTACACCAGCAGCAGTTGGAAAGAGGCAGTGAACAGCACCTTTGGCAACTATACGGGGACGCCGAAATTTGCGGGGTCGAGTACTATTTCTGACGCTCAGCACGAATACGGCACCGGCGGCAATCCTTACCGGCTGAGCTACACCCTCACCCTTCAAGGCAAGGCATATACTATGTATGTTGTGGTCTTTAGTGAAAAGGGCACTTGGAAAGTGGATCAGTTTAGTAGCGTGGTGAAATCATGAGCCGGTATCGTATCCGCAATAGTATTATCATTCTTGCGACTATCCTTGGCATGGTCGGCTCGCTGGTGGGCGGCATGTTACAGGCGACTGTCGTTCACGCCGCCGGCGTACCGCAACCGCCGCCAACGTTCACCTGGATCGACTATAACAGCATCCGCGTAGGCGGTTCGGCGTTAAACGCTCCCTTTACGATATTTGCTTCGCCCGCTAATGCGCTGCCTGGTGCATCGGTGACGTTTAAGGCCGCGTTCGCGCTCGGCCATCCTCCTTGTTCTACGCCAACAGCCACGATGGTGTATAACCCGAACCGGAACGACGCTTTCAGTAGCTTTACGTTTGGCGATCCGAACACTTCCATTGCGGGGATCCCGCAGTGTGACGCGACGCTTTATCAGGGATGGAACAATCAGAACTTCGGCATCCAACCCGGCAATCGGCCGGGTCCAGGCAACACGGGAGGGGTGGGGCG
>DATGEW010000111.1:0-13302 GCA_035309745.1 Saccharimonadales bacterium (SeqCode) | reverse complement strand
GCCAGCACCGCTTCACCTTTCGGGTCGTGGTCGACGCGGTAGCCCAAATTCTGGAAATCCGGAATTGAGTAACCGATGCGCCCACCGCTGTTATACACGTGCGGGAATGAGGCCGCGGTGAGCGTAATGCCGGTCACCTGGGCCAACCGCCAGAATGCATAGCTGGTGCAGTTGCGATATTGCCAACCGGCGAGGTCGTAAGGCTGGCCGTTCATGCCCCAGTTATATGGCGACTCGGAATATGGCCCGCAGTTGCCGCTGGCATTGAGACACGGCGCGCTCGGCCAAGGATACCCGCCGGTGCCGCCGTAGTGAATGCCGCCGCCAAAAGAAGCCGCGATAATCGCCGCCTGCTTGGCATACAGCTCGGCGAGCGACTTTTTATTGGCCTGGATCTGCGCGTTGTAGCTTGCCTGCTGCGACTGGTTCATGGCGAGCAATTGGTTCTGTTGCGCCTGCGCGCCCGCCACTTGCGACTGCTGGTCCTGCAGCGACCGGACGAGCTGGTCGATAGCCGCTTTTTGGTCAGCCAGCTTACGCTGTAATTCGGTAATTTTACGCAGGGTGTCCTGAATGCCCTTTTGGACATCGTTTCGATATTGTTCTTTATCGACAAAGTCGCTCAAATTGCCGCTGCTGGCCAGCATTTCGAGCGTCGTCGGCTGGCCGTCCACATACATCGTTTTAATGGCGTCAGCCAATGTTGCTTTATCTTTGTCGAGTTCGGCTTGGTTGGCATCCATTTGCGCCTGCAAGGCCTGTTGCTGCGCCTGATTGGTTGCGATCTGCCCTTGCAGTACATTTATCTGGCTTTGCAACAGATTAATGGCGTCCTGGTAGCTGCTCGCCTGGGCCTGCAAACCACTGAGCTGGTTTTGCGCCTGCGCGTTCTGGCTATTAAGCTCGCTGATTTGTTGCTGACAGTCTGCCGATGACGTACAAGTAGCCGCAAGCGCACCAAAGCCACGCGTTGCAATGCCGCCGAATACCACCACCGACAACATGGCTACAAGCGCCGATGTTTTCAGGCGGCGAACAAACGCATTCTGCCGGTTTTCCCTCTTGTTTTGTTGCATGTGTTTGTTTGGTGCTTGTGCTTTATATGTTACCATGCTCCTCCTAGTAGCGCAAGATACCCTCTGCTTGTAAATGTGAGAATAAAAGGTTGAAACGTTGTTTATTTCGTCTTGAATTTGAGATACCGCTTGGTCGCGACAAAAGAAGAGGCGGCTCCAATGAGTATACCAAGCCCGACCTGCATGGTCAAAAGTGCCCAGAAATGACCGCTGAAATACACATGCGCGTAATTAATATCGAGAAGGCCCAGGCTCGTCGCTTGCAAAGCCGAGCTGCTGGCTACAAACAAGGCATGGATAATAAGCACTGATACAAATGCGGAAATAATACCGTACATAATAGTTTCTACCACAAACGGCCCGCGGATAAACCAGGTGCTGGCGCCCAATAGACGCATGATGGTCAGCTCGTCACGGCGGTTAAAAATGGCCATTTGAATGGTGTTAAAAATGATAAGCACCGAGATAAGCATAAACACAGCAACGGCGACCACCCCTGCCCGGCGCAGCAGGCTGGTGGCGTGGGCGATTTTGTCAATGGCTGCTTTGCGGCTGCCGTTGTACGACGGCGAGTCACTCGTTTGCAGTTTAATTGCGGCGGGCGTACTCAAAAAATTTTTAATATCCTGGATTTTGTTGAGGTCTTTGGGCTTAATCTGAATCGTCGCCGGGATGGGGTTGCTGCCAATTTGAGTTACGGCGGCCAGCAGTTGTGTATTGCCGGCGTTTTGGTCTTCGTATGCCTTCAGCGCCGCATCTTTATTGAGGTAGTGGACGCTCTTAACGTTGGGTAGCGTGCGTAGCTGGCTCACGAGCCCGAGGGCCTGCTCTTCGGTTACGTTATCTTGCAGGTAGACCGACACGTCAATTTTATCGGTAATTTGCTGGATGGTGTTGGTAAACGTTGCGTTGGTAATAATAGAGAAAAGCACGATGGTAAGCGTAATAATCATCACGGCCATGGCCGCGGTGCCCAGCCATGCGTTGCGCACAAAGTTGACGACACCCGTTCGAAGGATACGGGAGAAGGTGATAAACTTGCGGTTCATATCTTGTACTGCGCCCCTGCCCGGTCACTGGCGATTTGGCCGTGCTGAATGGTAACGACCCGCCGCCTGAGTTTATTGACAATCTCCTGGTTGTGAGTGGTAAGTAGCACGGTCGTACCGTAATGGTTAATCTTTTCCAATACTTTAATGACATCCCAGGCATGTTTGGGGTCGAGGTTGCCGGTTGGCTCGTCGGCAATGAGAATTTTCGGCTGGCGCACAATGGCCCGCGCAATGGCGACGCGCTGGCGCTCACCGCCAGACAACTCCATGGGCATGCGTTTTTCTTTGCCGCGCAGGTTGACAATCTCGAGCACCTTGGGCACGGTGGCGCGGATTTCGCGGTTAGTGGCGCCCACAATCTCCAGCGCGAAAGCGACATTTTCGAACACCGTACGATTGGGCAGCAGCTTAAAATCTTGGAACACCACGCCGATTTTGCGGCGCAACAGCGGAATCTCACGGTCTTTTAGTTTGTCGTAATCAATGCCACCGACGATAATTTTACCGCTGCTCGGTTTTTCCTCGCGGGTAAGCAGCCGCAGCAGCGTCGTTTTGCCGGCACCGCTCTGCCCTACCACAATCACGAACTCCTTTGGCTCTACGTGCAAACTCACACGGTCGAGCGCCGGCGTAGCCACCTTGCCATACGTCTTGGTTACCCTGTCCAATAGTATCATTAGCATTATTATAGCAAACGTGGCGAGGGGCCGCGACCTTCGCTGCTAGGCGCCCAACGAGTGGTCGAGGTAAGCGGCAATAAACGGATCGAGGTTGCCGCCTAAAACGCCGTCCGGGTCGGAAGTCTCGTAGCCGGTGCGCAGGTCTTTCACCTGTTTGTATGGGTGCAGGACGTAATTACGGATTTGGCTGCCGAACTCGTTCGCGCTGCTCGGGCCCTTCAGGTCGCTAATTTTATCTTTGTGCTGTTCCATTTGCAGCTGGATGAGCCGCGACCGCAAAATCGTCAGCGCCGTTTCTTTGTTTTGCAGCTGACTGCGCTCATTTTGGATGGCAACGCTAATGCCCGTGGGAATATGAGTCACGCGCACCGCGCTATCGGTAGTGTTCACGCTTTGGCCGCCGTGGCCGCCGCTGCGATACACATCGATGCGCAGATCTTTATCGTCGAGCGCCACCTCTTCGGGCTTGTCGATTTTAGGTAAAATGTCTACTTTGGCGAAGCTCGTTTCGCGCGAGGCCGCCGAATTGAACGGGCTGAGCCGCACCAGCCGGTGCACGCCGTGCTCACCCTTGAGTTTGCCGTAGGCGAAGTCGCCGGCTAGCTCCAGCGTAGCGCTCTTGATGCCGGCTTCGTCGCCCACCGATTCGTCGATGGTCGTCACCCGGTAGCCGTGCTGCTCGGCCCAGCGCACATACATGCGCATGAGCATCCCTGCCCAATCCTGTGCATCGGTGCCGCCGGCGCCGGCGTAAATACTCATAATAACGTCGTGGTCGTCGTACGGACCGGCAAATTTGAGGTCTTCTTTCAGGGCGCCGAAACGCTCAGTGGCATCTTCGAGTTGCTTTATAAGGTCGCTCTGCAAATGCGCGTCGCCCAGTTCGGCGAGCTCAATGATATCCTGCAGGTCTTCTTGCAGCTGCTCCCATGGCTGCACGCGCCGCTCCAGTTTGGCTTGCTGCTTGGAAACCTCCTGCGCATGCGCGGCGTCTTGCCAAAAATCCGGCGCGCTCACCTGCGCGTCGAGCTCAGCTTTTTGAGCGGCAAGCTCTTTCACATTAATTCGCACGGCCGCAGCCGCAATATCGGCCTGCAGCCTGCGCGCTTGCTGCAATAATTCGTCCATTATGCAAACAGTATACGCCAGCAGGCAGTTATTTGTCTTTGGATGGCGCCCACAGCGGCGCGATTTGTTTATGGAGTTCTGTGGCGAAGGGCTTCTCGCAATTGCTCAAAATACCGAGGCCCCAGATGCGGTCGGCAAAAAGCGCGCGGGAGGTTTCGACAATTTGCGATTTGGTAATGGCTTTGATGCGCCGCGGAACGGCGTAGTAGTCTTCTATTACTTCGTCGAAAAAGTAGCGGCCGCTGTAGCCACCGGCCACGCCGGCAACGGTTTGCGCGCTGCGTTGAAAGCGGCCCAAGGCGTAGGCCTTCGCCGCTTCGATATCTTCGGCGGCGATTTCACCCCGGAACACGTTGTTGAGCTCGTCAATCATAATGTCGAACAACGCGCCGGCGTTTTTTTGCGAAACTTGGGCGCCAAACCACCAGTTGCTGGAAAGTTTGGTTTCGCCGTAGCCGCTGCTCATGCCGTACACCAGGCCGCGCTCGCGCGCGGTGCCCAAAATTTTGCTGTATAGCGTTTCGGTGAGCATGGTATTTACCAAATTGAGGGCGTCGGTTTCCGGTTCGCTCAAACGCCGCAGCATGAAACTGTCGAGGTAGAAATACAAATTTTTGACGCTTTTGTCGTGAATATACACCGGACTGTTTTGCGCTTTGGGCTTTTCATTGGGCAGGTCGAGGCGCGCAGTCCCTACCGGCAAGTCGACACCGGCCAATGTCGCCTCCACCGCTTCGTAGCGTTTGGGCGTCAGGTTGCCGGCGATAATAAAACGCAGATTGCGGCAGGTGTGCGTCCGCTCGTAGTGCTCGCGGACGTCGCCGACCGTCACGTTGTCCATAAGCTTCAGGCGCTCTTCGTCTGTTTTGGCCATAAAGCCATATTGTTCGCGCAGCGCCAGGCTGAGGTGGCGGAAGTGATTATTGCTGCGCGCGGTGAGTTCCTCGCGCACGTTGCCGACTTCGGCCTCGAATTCGTCGGCCAAAAACAACGGTTTGGTAATGGCGAGCAGCATGAGTTCCAGGATGCGCTCCCATTCAAAGTCGGCGCACTCGGCTTCATAGCTTATTTCGTACACGCTGGTGCTGGCGTTGCTGTAAGCGCCGTTTTTCTCGATTTCGGCCTGGAACAGCCGGCTTTTAGGATACCGTTCGTTGGCGCCGAGCAGCATGTGCTCCATAAGGTGCGGCGTTTCCCATTTTTCGGGTTTTACCAGATATTCGCCAGCGCGGAAGTTGAACTCAAAACTCATCACGCTGGCGTCGGGAATGTGGATGAGCAACCCGCGCGCGCCGTTTTTAAGTGTAATTTCGTTTACTGTGTGTTTCATGCCTGCCGCCTGCCCTACTTGCGCTTGCGAGCTTTGGTTTTACGCTGGCGTTCGGCCTTGCGGGTCTTTTTACGGGCTGTTGGTTTTTTGGCAACCGGCATGTTGGCTTTCTTGGCCGCCTTGGATTCGGCAGTTTCAAAATCGGCCGCTTCAAATTCGTCATCGGCGTTCAAAATGCGGTCGGCATTGCTAATTGAGCCGCGCGCCGCGCGGGTCAGCGCGGTTTCGGCCGGCGCTTCAAGCTGACTTACATCTACCGGTTGAGCGTTGAACACAAACTGCAACACATCATGGCGCAGCGTGGCCTGCATATCTTCAAACAAACGCTGTCCCTGACGGCGGTATTCCACCAGCGGGTCGCGCTGGCCAACACTGATCCAGTGGATGCCTTCACGCAAATGATCCATGTTCTCGAGGTGCTGCATCCACAAGTTATCGAGCACTTGCAGGTAAATATCACGCTCCACTTTGCGCATAATTTCGGGAGTAAATGCCGTTTCACGGGCTTCGTAGAGCTCTTTTACTTCACGCACCAGGGTTTCTTCGAATTTATCGGCGGTAGTGTCGAACAAACGGTCGAGGGCCGGCTCATCAAACGGGAACGCCTCGCGCACGATGGTCTCGAACTGCTCGCTTAAAATATCCGGCGAATTGGCCAGCATTTTGGCCTCTTCTTCTATAAAAATCTTGATGCGCTTGCCGATGTCGTTGGACTTTAAAATCTCCTTGCGCATCGCGTACACCGCTTTGCGGTGGCGGTTCATGACGTCGTCGTATTGTACGACGTTTTTCCGCTGGTCAAAATGGAAGCCCTCCACCTTCTTTTGCGCGCCTTCGAGCGATTTACTAATGATGCGATTTTCGATGGGCGTATTTTCGTCCACCTTGAGTCGCTCCATAAGGCCGGCGATGCGCTCGCCGCCAAAGATACGCATGAGGTCGTCCTCGGTGCTTACAAAAAATTGCGTGACGCCCGGGTCGCCCTGGCGTCCGGCGCGGCCGCGCAGCTGGTTGTCGATGCGGCGCGATTCGTGCCGCTCACTGCCGAGCACAAACAACCCGCCCAACTCCTTCACGCCTTCGCCCAAAATGATGTCTGTACCGCGCCCGGCGATGTTGGTCGCCAATATCACGGCACCTTTTTGACCGGCACGCGCTACGATGGCCGCTTCTTTTTCGTTGTTTTTGGCGTTCAGTACTTCGTGCGGCACGCCGGCTTTGGCCAGCATGTTGCCCAGCAGTTCGTTCTTTTCGATAGACACCGTGCCCAGCAGTACCGGCTGGCCCTTGGTGTGCAACATTTTTACTTCGTTCACAATGGCCTTGAACTTGCCCTTTTCGGTCTTATAAATGCGGTCCGGTCGGTCGGTACGCGCCAGCTTGCGGTTGGCCGGAACTTCTACGACGTCCAATTTATAAATCTGGTGAAATTCTTCGCTCTCGGTCAGGGCCGTCCCAGTCATGCCGGCCAGCTTTTGGTACAAACGGAAGTAGTTCTGGAACGATATGGTAGCCAGTGTCATGCTCTCCTGCTGCACTTCCACACCTTCTTTGGCTTCGATGGCTTGGTGCAGACCCTCGTTGTAGCGGCGACCCTTCAGCAAACGGCCGGTAAATTCGTCCACGATGACAATTTCACCGTCATTCGTGACCACGTAGTCTTTGTCGCGCTTAAAGAGCGCCTGGGCACGCAACGCCTGCTCCAAGTGGTAAATAGTACGGATATTTTCGGTGGCGTACAGATTGCTGACGCCCAAAATTTTCTCGACTTTGTCGACGCCTTTGTCGGTTAAAATAACGGTTTTGCGCTTTTCGTCGGTCTCGTAGTGCTTTTTGTCTTCGAGCTGGCGCGCGACTTTGGCGAACTGGGCGTAGGCGTTACCGCTGGTGACGCTCGGCGCGGAAATAATCAGCGGCGTACGGGCTTCGTCAATGAGGATGGAGTCAGCCTCGTCGACAATGGCGTAGTGCAGATCGCGCTGGCGCAGCTGGTCTACCTCGCGAACCATGTTGTCGCGCAAGTAGTCGAAGCCAAACTCGTTGTTCGTGCCATAGGTGATATCGGCGGCGTACGCTTCCTGGCGAGTGGCCGGGCGGAGGTGACGCATGCGAGCGTCTTCGTGCTCTTCATTTATAAATGCCGGGTCATACAAAAAGGAGTGGTCGGCAACGATAACGCCCACACTCATGCCCAAAAATGTGTACACTTCGCCCATCCAGCCGGCGTCGCGCTGGGCCAAATATTCGTTTACCGTCACCACGTGGGCGCCCTTGCCGGTGAGTGCGTTCAGATACACTGCCAGCGTAGCCACCAACGTTTTGCCTTCGCCGGTTTTCATTTCGGCAACATTGCCTTCGTGCAGCACCATGCCGCCGATGAGCTGTACGTCGAAGTGGCGCATGCCCAACACGCGGCTGGCCGCCTCGCGCATGACGGCAAAGGCGTCGGGCAAAATTTTGTCGAGACTCTCTTTTTTGAGGCGTTTTTTGAGCGCCTCGGTCTGCTCTTTCAGCTTATCGTCCGACATTTTTTTATATTTGTCGGCCAACGCATTTACTTCGTTTACCCGTTTGCGCAGCCGCTTAATGGTGCGCGCCTGCGGATCACCAAGGATTTTTTTGAGCAAACCATTCATAAACATCAAACTCTCCCTCTTTCCAAATTTCGGCGTTACACCACATTGTACCTTAAACTGCCACCTACGGCGAGAGGAATTTTGGCAAAATCTGCATGCACATTGCGGCTTACTTAGCGATAATATATCTTCGAGCCGGTTGACATTATTTCTATAAAATGCTAAAGTTAATAATTATGCCTCCTCACGAAGCCGCTCCAGTGTCCACTTCTCGCCTCACCGGCACCCTAATGTCCAGTGGGCTGGACCCTGCTCGGTTCGGCGGCGACCTTGTTACCGGCAAAACACCACACGATGCCGATAGCCCCCTCCCAGAGACCAATCGTTTTACCTCGACTATGGATGTCGGACACACTTCTCTTGACGGTGCCAGCGTTGTTAGCTCCGATGAACGAAGGGAGATGGCTATCAGCAGCCCACGCTTCACTTCAACTGTTGGTCAAAGTGGCGAACCCGCAACTCCTCTTGCGCCCGAGACTGAATCAGCTAGGACTTTAGGAGAGGGTTCAATTATTACGGATCGTGACGGTGGCAACGAATATACAGTTGTAGCAATTCGCGATCGCCCGAAGGGAGGCCCAGTGGCAATACTTCGGGGGCCTAAAGGGGAAGTCGCAAAAGAAGTCTGGGAACTAAAGAGGGACCTAGCTAAAGAAGGTTCTTCCTGGCACTGGTAGTGCGAGCGGTGCTCTATCTTAACTAAGGCGCAGATGCGCGAGCACCCGCTGGTGCAGGCGCGGGCTGGCGTGCAGCGCCTTGTATTTGTGCAGGGCGCTCTTTAATTTTTCTTCTACGATATCGATGGCGGCGTACATGTTGACGGTGCTTTCGGAAATGGTAATCGTCTCGTGCGGTAGCGCCAAAATGACTTCGCAGGTGCGCTCGTCTTTATTTTTGGCTTTACCCTCTTTGAGTTTTACTTGCAGGTGGGCGCTCTCGCGGGCATGGCGTGGAATGTAGGTATCGAGCTTGGCGATCTTTCTCATAACGTACTTGCGCAGGTCGTCGCCAACCTCCAGGTGCACCCCGGTGATTTCACATTTTTTGATCATAACCCTCCTCCTGCGGGCCAACCGGCCCGCTCGTTAGATCTGCGTTTGGCCGCCCATAAACGGCCGGAGTATGTCGGGAATAATGATGTGACCGTCGGCGGTCTGGAAGTTTTCCAGGATGGCTTTAAGGATGCGGCTCATGGCAAAAGCGGTGGCGTCGGCGGTGTGCACGAGCTCTACCGCCCCGCCATCGCGGCGGCGGACGCGAATTTTGAGGTCGCGCGCTTGGTAGTCGGTCATGTAATCGGCGGTGTGCGTTTCGCGGTATTTGCCCTGGCCGGGGAACCAGCAATTGATATCGACGCCAGTGGCATTCGGCTTGCCAATGTCGGCGGTACACTTTTGCAACAGCTGATATGGCAGGCCGAGCGCCTGCATCATATATTCTTGGGCGGCGATATGCAATTTGTGTTCGGCCAGGCCGGCTTCGGGCGTGGTGAACGACTCCATCTCGAGCTTGTCGAACTGGTGCATACGAAAAATGCCCTCTTCGTCTTTGCCGTAGGTGCCGGCCTCGCGGCGGAAACTGGTGGCGTAGCCAAGATAACGGATCGGAAACATATCTTCGGGCAAGATTTCGTCCCAGTACATCGTACACAACGTGTGTTCAGCGCTGGCCTGCAGCCACAAATCGTCTTGCTCAATTTTGTAGGTAACTTCTTCGGCGTTGAGGCGGGCGCTGGCGCGATACGGCTCGGTCCGCAGCATGGCCGGCGGCAAAACGGGAGTGAACGGCTTAGTGCTTATATCGAGCCCATTTTCCTGCACCAGTTTTTGGATAATTTTCTCGTCGGTGAGGGTTTGCATTACGAACTGAATGAGCGCGAATTGCAGGCGCACAAGGTCGCCTTTTAAGTAGGCGAAGCGGCTGCCGGCAATTTTGGCGGCGCGCTCTTTGTCGATGAGGTCATGCAGCTCGCCGAGCTGGTAGTCGTGGCGCGGCGCAAAGTCAAAATCGGCGGGCGTGCCCACGGTTTTAGCCACAACGTTTTCGTCTTCGCTGGCGCCCACGGGTACATCGGCAAGCGGCATGTTGGGGACGGCGCGCAGCAGTTCCTGATATTCGGTGTCGACCGGCTCGAGCCGCGCCTCGAGGTCGGCCACTTGCAATTTAAGCACTTTGCCCCGCTCGATAACCTCTGGCGTGGGTTTGCCCGCCTTCATACTGGCGGCAAGCTCGTTACGTTCGGCGCGCACTTTCTCGGTCTCGGTGAGCAAATCGCGACGGCGCGCGTCGAGCTCCAGCAAATGCCCGATGTCTACGGGGTAACCTTTTTGCTTGCTTTTTTGCGCGACTGCATCTGGATTTTCGCGGATAAATTGGATATCGATCATGTTTCGTCCTCTTAAAAGTATACCATGCTACAACTTGAGACAGATGGCCGTAAAACTGCCGTCGGCCATTTGCTGGGCATATTGCACCACATAGGCGTAATCCTGCGCCGAAGCGATAGTTGCGCTGTGTGCCTGGGCGCAAGCCGCGCCGCCGACCAGACGAACTTCATCGGTAGCCAGCGGCGGTTGGGCACCCGTGGCCACCAGTGCTTGTTTGTAGTGCGTCAGTGTGAGGGCTTTTGGCTTGGTGCCATCCGGCCCGGTTAAGTTCCCGGCCGCAAAACCAGTTGGATAGGTTTGGTTGTTGGCGAGGTAGTAATCGCCCGCGGCGTAATACAAGGCGTAGGCGTCAGCCCTGCGGGCGTCGTTGGCTTTTTGCAGTTCATCGGTGGCCGCTTGCAAGGCCATGTTGTCTGCGGCCGGCTTGGGCAGCTCGTTGTCGGGCTGCATGGTTTTCGGTTCGGGCAAATGCAGCACATACCATACCACGCCCACGATAAACCCGGCAAAAATAACCGAAATAACGCCTATGCGGATGGCCTTGCGCCGCCTTCGGACCGTGTGCTGGCGGGAGGGATCGTACATCGAAGTTCTACCTCTGTTTGATCTTTTTTTGCGCCTGCAGTGCGGCTAGCGTCAGCTTGGTGCGCTCGCGCGCATAGGCGCAAAATTCGCACTCACCGCCCATAATGCTCTCGCCCATGCCGGGCATCTCGCCGTCCATACAGGTCTTCATCGTATGCAGCGTCGGCTCAATCCAGCTGTCGCTGCCCTCGTACGGGATAACTTTGGTGCGAAACTCTATCCGGTCGTTAAAAGCGTCGAGATCGCTGCGACCGTTGGCGTATACGAAGTAGGCGGTGTTGCTCACCCTGAGTCCGTTCTGGCGCAGCAACCATTGGTATACTTCTACCTGGCGTTTGTAACTGATCTGCCAGCCGCTGTCGATACTTACTTCTTTGTCTTTGGCGGTCGCTTTGTAGTCGACCACAATAAGCTCGCCGGTTTCGTCATCTACCCACACGTCGTCGATGCCGCCGAACACCAGCAGGTTCGTGGGCTCGTGCATATGCTGGACGCCCACAAATGTTTCTCGCCAGTCTTCCAGTTTTTCGTGCGCAAAGGGCTTGGCTTTAATATTGTGAGCGACCATAAGCGGGTGCGCTTCCCCCTTCAGCCGATAGCCGTCGAACTCTTTTTTAAACAATTCGTCGATGGCTTTGTTGATGTTGAATGGCGGGCCCTCCGGCCGTTTGATTTTAAGGCGCACATCCAGCCAAAAGCAGCGCGGGCACTGCTTAAACAGCTCGATCTTTGACCGGCTCACCTTAAACGGCGTTTTCTGCCCCGGCCGGTACGGCACAGAGCGCTCCCTCCAATAGTTCATGTCTTTCTATTGTAGCAGCTTTGTCGCCCGAGGTATTAAGCGGCGGCGGGCAACGCTGCTGTTGCCGGCAGAGGCAAGACAGAATCAACGATTATTGCCGGCGCGACACTTTCTGCGACAGCCCGAGCGTCAAGTTGAAGCATACGAAGCGCGTTGCCGACGTAGGTAATATCAAGGCCGCGACCGCTTTCTCTGACCGCTACATCACGAAGAATGGCCCCATCCGGCCCTATCTCTACCCGCGCGAGTGACGGTGCATGCGGCTCTACTTTCCCTTGGCCTGGACGTTGATAAAACACATCAAAGGCGCCCGGCGGCGCATAGAGGGTCGATATGCATACCGCGAGCGGTGCGGTAGGAGGCATGCCTTCTAGTAACTCAATACCGCATTTGGTAACGAATATTGCCAGGAATTTGCTGCCTTTCGAAAGACTTCCCTTAGCGGTGCACACCAGAGCTTTCGGCTGCTCCCCGCTGGTAAACAAATCTCCATACAGCCCAACGATCGCTCCCAGCCTTACGGCCGCGCTCGCCTGCTGACTCGGAGATATTTTCTGTGCAGCTTTTTCGGACGAACCCAGCAGTACCGCACCGGGTGTTTTTCGCATGTGCTCAAATAACGTCATTTCCCCTGACCTCCTATTGTTTACTAAGTATCGCTAATGTTTCAATATGCGGCGTATGCGGGAAGAAATTGAAGCCTTCGAAATAGTCGATGCGATAGGCTTCTTGCAATTTGGCAAGGTCACGGGCCTGGGTGGCCGGGTTGCAACTGAGGTAGGCGATACGCGGCGGCCGGGCGTCGAGCACGCGAGCCACCACACGGTCGTGCAGGCCGGCGCGGGGCGGGTCAAAAATAACGGGTGCATCGGCGGTAATATACTCCAACGCCTTCTCGCTCGGCGTTTCAATGACTTCGGCTTGCAAGCCGTGCGCAGCCTGGGCATTGATACGCGCCATTGCGGCCGAGGCCGGATCAATCTCCACCAGTTGTACCCGCTGAGCTGCAACGCTGAGCCCGATACTGCCGGTACCGGCGTACATATCTACCAGCTGGTCTGCAGCTAAGTGTTGCCGAATGCGCTCTAGCGCCAGCTCGAACACCGGCAGATTCACCTGAAAAAAGGAGTCGGCGTCGTAGGTAAACTCGCGTCCCGCCAGCGTGTCGGTTAGCTGGCAGTCGCCCAGTTCGTGCAGCAGTTTGGTCGGCACCGATGCCGGACTTTTGGGGTTGGAAAAATAGATGCGTAGGCCCTGCAACTCCGGTGGCAACGCCGGCGTACGAAAGGTTTCGAGCTTAATAAACAGCGATGCCACCGCCTGGCCGGCCTGGTTACAGCGAACAATAATTGTTTTCAGATCACCGGCACGCGGATTGCCCTTTTGTAGCTCGGCTACCAACGCATTGGCTGCTGCGTCGACCGCGGGCAGGGCCAGCGCGCTGCCGCTGACAATGCTTTTGTGGTGCGAGCCGCGATTGTGCAGCGCCAAATGCAGGCCAGCGTCGTCACCCCAAAAGCTATACTCCATTTTGTTGCGATACCGCCACTCGTCGCCTGCGGTGGTCATGGTAAAATCGGACAGCGGCACGTGGGCCTGCGTAAACAATTCTTGTACAATGCGGGT
>DATGEW010000110.1:0-16371 GCA_035309745.1 Saccharimonadales bacterium (SeqCode) | reverse complement strand
AGATGCCGATGCGAGTGGCATAGCCCGACAACAAGCGCCCACTTTGCCGTTCATCATTTTCGCGCCCATTCCCCACACTCAGGTCATGGAAAGCGCCTTCTCCCGGAAAGAGGGCAAAGTCGGTATTGGTGTACGTGCCAGGCTGCTCGCGGTTAACAGCCGCTGCATAGCGGAACATATTCTCTATCACCTGCCGGGGATGACCAGCATGATGGTATGTGGCCAGCACGCTGTTCTCTACGGTGCCGCCGTACAGGCGCGGACTTTGCTCATCGTTGCCATAGCGCTTGACGGCAAGCGTCAGTCCGGCAGCGCCCAGCAGCCTGCCAATAGAACGGGCCTCTGCGTTGACCTCCGGCGCAAAAGTGTCATATACACCATCGATAAAAGCGAGCTGATCCTGGAATACCCGATTCCATACCTCGTCATCCGCCGCACGCAGGTAGTCCTGAATTTCGGCGAACAGGTCGCCAACGGCCTGTTGGTCGAGCGCTGCTTGCTCGGTCGTAAGTTCGTATGTAGCCATAATTTTCTCCGGGCCGATGATGTTGTCAATCAGCCCGGAGTGTATTTGTTTATACGAACTTCATATATCAGTTGCGCAAGGGTGCACACCTGTTAGACAATAAGCGGATGCCAGACGACACTACCCCTATGCACCAATACTTCGCGAAATTGGGGATTGATCCGGAGATTGCCGATGTATATTTAGCATTGCATGCTTACGGTCCTCAGAGTCTGATGCAGCTGGCGCGTAACGCCCGGCTGGAACGGACGCGTTTGTACCGTCTCCTCGATTCGCTCAGCGAATACGGTTTGATCGAAATAGAGACGTTGTATAAACGCAAGCTCTACAAGGCCGCGCCCTTAAGCAATCTGCAGATACTGCTTACTAAACGCGAGCAAGAGCTGCGCGACTTACAGCAAGAGTTGCACACCCTCCAGGCCGGTTATGAGTCGCAGTCGTGGCATTCGCCGCTCACCCACGTGCAGTTTTATCGTGGCACTGAGGGAGTCAAGCAGATGTTCTGGAACGAGACGAAGGGCA
Source organism: Saccharimonadales bacterium (SeqCode) (assembly GCA_035309745.1). Lineage (GTDB taxonomy): Bacteria > Patescibacteriota > Saccharimonadia > Saccharimonadales > UBA4665 > PMNU01. The sequence continues at coordinate 15,323 of DATGEW010000110.1, read as the reverse complement.
AAACCGAAAATTTGTCCATACTATATGAGAATATGCAGGGCAAAACCAACCTCGCCTTTTTCGAACGATGGGTAGAACGGTGTAACGCGCAGGGCGTACCATTTCGTAGCATCATCGGCGACCACTTTCTTGCGACACAGGAGCAGTGGTATGGGCGCCATAGCAATGAACGCCTACAGCAATGGGAGGGGCGGTACATACCCAGCGATATCTTTGCCATACATCATTCTACCGTCACCTATGACGACGTCGTTGCCTACTACAACTGGAAAGACGGCGAGATTTTTGGCGTAGAAGTATATAACCAAGAAATCGCTGCCGCACAGCGCCAATTTTTTGAACTGCTCTGGAAGCAGGGAAGCCCGGTACCTACTTGATAGGCGCTGTGAATTACATACAAAGGCGCATCGGTATTGGATTTGTCCCGGCCACATTAAGGAATATGGCTATACCTATACCGTGCATAATAACCTACCTAGGGCGGAAGGATTCGAACCATGAAATAGTCAAGCTTATGCTTAGATGAGGGTGGTGAATATATATTCCAAACCTGCCGGTAAGGCCAAGTCGCGTGTTTATCTGATACCTAGCCCGACTCTACTATTGATAATTGTATTGTCGATAAACCTATTACCGCCGAGTGTAAAATCATTTTTCGTAGCTCGAGCGGGCAAGTTTCCGAGGAAAAATTTACCCAAAATGCTAATGCTTAGATCGTCATTTTGAAGAATTTGCAAACGGAATTTCCGGCTGAGATTTACAATTTCAAGCTTCGCGGGTTTGCGAACGATATCCCAGAAGTCTCCCGTATAAATCTTAAACTGAGTATTCTCAAAGTGAATTAGAGCCTTTCCGTTCTCGTCTTTGAAGTTGCCAGAGAATAGTAACATACCGTCAAGAGCCTTAACGTCTAGATAAGAGGGTTGCGGGTATTTATGACTATCTTCTTCGAAAATTCGCTTAGTATCAACAAATTTTAACCCTCGCCCAATATGTACAACAACGTTAGTGCCGGCCATTAATTCATCGAATATTCCTTGAACTAGGTTATCTATTTTGTCCCGAGCTCTTATTCGTTCCATTCTTTCTATACGCGCTTCTTTTAACCTTACCTTTGCAAGCGCCGGCTCGAGAGTACGATGGCATGGATAGCAAAGGAAGAGCAGATTATTGAGTTCGTACTCTCCTCCATCACTCTCTGGAATAATATGCGCGTATTGAGCAAGGGCAAATTGTTGACAATTTTCGCATTGAAACCTAGCTCGTTGCCTTACTAATTGTCGTTCTGTTGTTTCAGACATATTTGACTTCCTTGACCTGTGTTCAATCCCAAACTGATTAAGCATACATCATGGCTGGGGATGAGGGATTCGAACCCCCGATCACGGGACCAGAACCCGTTGCCTTACCACTTGGCCAATCCCCAATAACGGGGTAATTGTAGCAAAAAACCGGGATATTGGCTACAGTGACATTTCTTTGGTGCTGGCAACTTGATTGCTGGCCGCGGCAGTGCCGTTGAGCTGTGTGAGGGCGGTGATGGTTAGAACGAGCAAAATAAAAAGCACGGTCGTGCCTATAGTGCGTTTCATACATATAGTATATCTCGGCTGTCCAGCATTTTCTAGCTAAAGAAGTCCAGCTCTCGCAGTTCTGGCGGCAAAAATCCCTGTTGGTGCTGAAGATTGGCCTCCCATTTGTAGCCCTTACTGTAGCCGAGATCCTTCATGAGCTTGGTGGGCGCATTACGCAAATGCAGCGGTACCGGTAGGTCGGGATGCTCACGTGCGGCCACCTTGGCGGCGGCCATGGCGTTGGCTGCCGCGCGCGATTTAGGGGCCTTGGCCAGCACGGTCGCGCAGTGGTACAGGTTGTACTCGCATTCCGGCAGGCCAATGCGTTCTACCGCCTGAAAGGTGGCGACCGCCAAGTTGAGTGCTGCGGGCGCGGCCAGGCCAATGTCTTCGCTGGCGAAGATAATCATACGGCGCGCCACAAATTTGGGGTCCTCGCCGGCTTGCAGCATGCGCGCCATATAGTACAGCGTGGCGGTGGCATCGCTGCCGCGCATGCTTTTGATGAAGGCGCTAATAATATTGTAGTGCTGCTCGCCGGCTTTATCGTAGCCAGGCACGCGCTTCTGGGCGGCAGTGGTAACGACCTCGGGTGTGATAGTTTTGTCGGTGAGCTGCGTGGCAAGCTCCAGATTGCCGAGTGCTACCCGCGCATCGCCGCCAGACAGTTCGGCAAGGAGGTCGATACTTTTAGCGGGCAGCCGCTTGGCGGTTAGTTTTTCGGCCGCGGCTGCTTTTTGCAAGATGGTAATGATGTCGGCCTTGCTGAGCGGCTCCAGCACCAGCACCCGGGAGCGGGAAAGAAGGGGCGTAATAACTTCAAAGCTCGGATTTTCCGTGGTGGCCCCAATCAGAACCAGCGTGCCGTTTTCTACATAGGGCAAAAAGGCGTCCTGTTGCGCTTTGTTGAAGCGGTGAATTTCGTCCACAAACAGAATGGTGGTCATGCCCAGGCGCTGATTCGCCTCGGCTGTCTGCACCACTTTGCGGACGTCTTCTTTTTTGGCTGTGACAGCGCTGAGCTCAACAAACTCCGCGCCGGTCTCGCGCGCGATAATCCGTGCCAGCGTCGTTTTGCCGCTACCCGGCGGCCCCCACAAAATAAGGCTGGTAGGCTGCTTGCGCTCAATAATCTGCCGGATAATTTGCTTGGAGCCCAACAAATGCGCCTGCCCGATGACTTGATCCAGCGCGGTCGGTCTCATCCGTTCTGCAAGGGGTTTCATGCCCGTAGTATACTGCGATCTAGAGAGGGAGAGTAGGCTGATTTTAAGTAAAACGCTGCGATTCTACTTCTTAAGTCCGCGCGGTTTGAGGCGGCGCGAACGGTCGGTCTCGTCTTCGATTTCGTGGCCGACAATTTCTTCCAGCAAATCTTCAATGGTCACGATGCCGACAATTTTATCATCCTTTTCCACCGGGATAAGATGCGCGCCGCCGGTGATAAATTTACGGAACAACGTGTCCAGTGCGGTCATGCTGCCTACGACCTGCACAGGATAAAGAGGCAATTCATGCACCGGTACCGCCTGGTGGTCGAAGTCTATATCGACTAAATCCTTCATGAGGAGCAGGCCAAAACACACCATACGCTGTTTATTCAAAATAGGGATCCGGCTCCAGCCCTTTTCTTTAATATCGTCAATCTTGCGGGCGTCAATGCGGTCGCCGGGCGTCATCCAGTATACATTGCGAATCGGTGTCATAATATCGCGGACGCGCTTTTCACTGAGGGTGAGCGCTCCGCGCATAATTTCAATTTCGTCGTCATCCAGTTCGCTGCTGGTGTCGCCCAGGTGCTCGGTCATCATAATACCGAGTTCGTGGCGAGATTGGAGTGCGGTAATCTCCTCGCCGAATAAGCGGTCGAGCAGCAATTGTAGCGGTTTTGACACTGGGTAGGTAGCATAGATCATCAGCCGGAGCATTGGTGCAAGCTTGGAACAGTACGAAAGGGCATGCCGGTTGAACAATGCCTGCGGCACAATCTCGCCGAAGATAACGATAAGCAGCGTGCTCAGCGTGCCGGCAATAAGCCCGTAGACCTTGCTTTCGAGCACGATAGAAGTTGCGGATACGGCCGCGACGTTGCAAAGCAAAATTGCCGCCAGGCTGAGATGACTGTTTTGACGCAGCGGCAGTACGCGCTTAGCTTCACCGTTGCCCACCTTGGCCTTACGGCGCAGGTCGGCAACCTCTAAGGACATGAGCCCAATATTAAGTCCGGAACACACGGCAGAAAAAGCCACCAACAACAGGACTTCAATAATAAGAAGTATAAAACCTATCACTAAAATTGCTCACCCAATGTGTTACAAGTCATTGCACGCATCGAAGGTTTTATTGTAGCAAAATCGACACCCAACTGCAAAGAGTTGCTTGCGAAAAAAACACGCTTATGCCATAATATAAGTAACTTTTGACAAGCATGACGCGAGGAGCGTTTGATTTTTATGGCACAAAACATCCAGGACCCCACCAAAATCCGCAATATTGCAATTATTGCTCATGTTGACCACGGGAAAACAACACTGGTAGATGGGCTGTTGAAACAAAGCAAGACCTTCCGCGATAACCAGGCCGAAATGAGTCAGACGCTCATTATGGACAGCGGCGACCAGGAGCGTGAGCGCGGCATTACGATTACCGCGAAGGTGACGGCGGTGCAACACGACGACTACCGTATTAACATTATCGACACACCCGGCCACGCCGACTTTTCCGGTGAGGTGGAGCGCACGCTCAATATGGCCGACGGCTGTCTTTTAATTGTGGATGCGCAGGAAGGGCCGATGGCGCAAACCAAGTTTGTGCTGGGCAAGGCGTTGGCTGGCGGACTCAAACCCATTGTTATTATCAACAAAATTGATAAAGACGGCCGCCGCATCGCCGAGGTTGAAGACGAACTGGCCGATTTATTTTTAGAGCTGGCGGTGCACGAAGACCAGCTGCATTACCCGGTGTATTACGCCATTGGCCGTGAAGGCAAGGCCTGGAAAGAAATACCCGCCGATCCGGGTGAGCCAGCGAACCTCGACGTTATTTTTGATGCCATCATTAATCAGATCCCGGCACCGCACGTGGAGCCGGATAAACCATTCCAGATGCTCGTGACGGCACTCAGCTGGGACAGCTTTAAGGGCAAGTACGCCGTTGGTCGCATTAGCCGTGGCAGCGTAAAGGGCGGCGACCAAGTGGTGCTGTGTAAAGCCGACGGCACCCAGCAAAAGGCTAAAGTGGAACTGGTATTTATGAGTCATGGTGTCAGCAAATTTGAAGTGCCGGAAGGCATTGCCGGCGATATTGTGCAGCTGACCGGTATTGGCGACGCGCGCATTGGCGAAACAATTGCCGACGCCACTCAGCCCGAAGCGTTGCCCGTGTTGGAGGTGGAAGCGCCGACGCTGCGTATTTACCTTGGCCCCAACACTAGCCCGTTCAAGGGACAGGAAGGCGAATTTAACACCTCCCGCCAAATTGGCGAGCGCTTGCAAAAAGAGCTCGAAACCAACGTGGGCTTGCGCGTAGAAGACAACGGCATTGGTTTCACCGTGGCTGGCCGCGGCGAGCTGCACTTGAGCGTGCTCATCGAAACGATGCGCCGTGAAGGGTACGAATTTGAAGTCGGCCGTCCGCAGGTAGTCACTCACGAAGAGAATGGCAAAGTCATGGAGCCGCTGGAAGAACTTATTATTGAAGTGCCGGCCGAGCACGTCGGCACCGTGCAAATGGAGCTCGGCCAGCGCCGTGCCACGCTCAAAGAGCAGTTTGCCAGCCCGAAGGGCGTTACCAAATTAGTATACGAACTGCCCACGCGTGCGCTGCTGGGTCTGCGCAATATCCTTATGACGAACACCAAGGGCACGATTGTCATGAACAGCCTCATGACCGGCTACCAACCGTTGGGTTCTGCTTTGCAGCAGTTGCGTAACGGCGTGCTTATTTCGTTTGAGACCGGCACGACCATGCCGTACTCGCTGGAGACTGCCGAAGCCCGCGGCACCCTGTTTGTGGGCCCGGCCGAAAAAGTGTACGCCGGCCAGATCATTGGTTTGAATACCCGGCACGAAGACATGGAAATCAATGTGTGCAAAGCCAAGCACCTCACCAACATGCGCAGCAAAAGTAGCGACGGTGTGGTACAGCTGACGCCGCCAGTCATCTTAAGCTTGGAACAATGTCTGGACTTTATTGAAAACGACGAGTTACTGGAAGTAACGCCCAAAGCGTTGCGCCTACGCAAACGCGAGCTCGACCCGACTAAGCGAAAACGTCAAAAGCTGTAAACTGCGGTTACTGCGGGTAGCTTTGCTGATATTGCTGCGCGAGATTTTGCAAGTTTTGCAGATCCTGGGCGCTGGGCGCTCCAGCGCTGGTGTCGGCGGTGGGAATAGTGACGGGCTGGCTTTGGCCAGGCACGAGGTATTGGTTCGGTCCCAGCTCTTTTACCGGCGACGGCGCGCTAATGGTTACGGTAGTGTAGTCGAAAGTGGAATCGGTAGTAGTAGTGCCATCTACGGTCCGATCGCGCCGCAGCTGGTAGGCTTTGGTGTCGAACCAAATGTATTCGGTGGTGCTGGGTGAGTTGGGATCAATAACCTGATATTTAAAGCAGGTGAGTTTGCCGCAAGCCTCGGTCCCGAGCTTTTTATAAGTAGGCTGCTTGGTGTCGTTTTGCGCTGGCTCGCTAAAGTTAGGTTGCGACGACTGGTCGTCGTACTTGCTGACGTCTGCTGGCTGCACCTTTTGCTTCCACCACGAATTGTCGGTGGTGTTTTTGGTGTACACGACGGTCCCGATCGTGATCGTTTCGTAGTTTACGTCGCCGGTCAGCTTAATATGTGCTTTGTCGGTCCCTTCGCTTTGTATAAGCGAGGTGTTTGTCTTGCCGTCGGCCGTAGTTGTGGAATTAATAGTGCTGTACTTCTGTGCCTTAAAACTGGTAAAGAATTTACACAAATCTTTGTCGCTTAGATCACATTTTACATTTTTGAGCGCTGCGGCCACGGCCGGGTCGACGCCCGCATTTTCGCTATGTTTTTTCCATACAAAGTAGCCCGAAGCGGCCACCGCTGCGACCACGACCAGTACTACGATCATACCGACGTGCCCGACGCCCTGCTGTCTATTGCCCACATTACTCATATACAGATCCTGCTTATGGTTATGCATCAATGGTACGATGCGTACTGTGCGATCGTCAACAGCTGGTCTCTCAGGTTTTTCGTGCTGAGGTGCTCTTAGGCGGTGTGCCGGACCGATTTAATGAGGAACAATAAAATGAGGGCGCCCAGCACGGCCACGAGCAGGCTCCAGAGGTTAAGGCCGGTGACGCCCTGACTGCCCAGCAGGCTAAAGATTAAGCCGCCCAAAAATGCTCCAATTATGCCAACGATGATGTTGGCAAGCAATCCCATTTGCGCGTTGGTGCCAGCGACAACCGAGGCGAGCCATCCTGCCACCGCACCCAACACAATCCAAGCTATAATACCCATATCAATCCTCCATATAACACTTAAAAGTATGTCATGCCAGGTAGTGGGCCGTATGTAAAATCGCTTACACGCTGGCAGCGTATTTTGTTACAATTGGCGGGCAATGGATATTCCCGACGAACAATTTGCCGATATGATCGACGCGGCGTTTGAGCACTTGCCAGCGGCGCATCGCAAGGCGGTAAAAAATGTGGCGATTGTGTACGCCGACGAGCCGACTCCCACGCAGCGGCAGCAATTAAAGCTGCAATGCAATCAGACCTTGTATGGTTTATATGAGGGCGTTCCATTGGCGCACCGCCAGGGTATGACCGGCTATCCGCCCGACAAAATCACCATTTTTAAAGGACCGCTGGTGCGGGCATCACAGAATGAAGGCGAGCTGCGTGAACATATTCGTCATACGCTGTGGCACGAAGTTGCGCACTATTTCGGGCTCAACCACGAACAAATCCACAAGCTGGAACGCTAGCCGCGGGTGCTATAGTGAGAGGGATAGGAGGGTATATGGACGAGACATTGGTGTTAGCTATTTTGTTGGGGACGTCGCGTGAAGGGCGGGAGTCGATTCACGCCGCCAAATGGGTGGCCGAGCAAGCGGGTAAACGCGAAGGAGTTGAAGTTATTTTTGTTGATCCGGCGGAGCTCAACTTGCCGAGTGATGGCGATAAAATCCGCGACCCCAAGTACACCGAAATTACGGCGCGTGCCGATGCGTTTTATGTGGTCACGCCCGAATATAATCACAGTTTCCCGGGCTCGTTGAAGCGTATGCTCGACAGCGAATACGAAAATTATCTGCACAAGCCGGTCGGCACTGCCGGAGTAAGCAGTGGTATGTTTGGCGGCGCGCGCTGCTGCGAAGCCTTGCTGCCGGTTTACCATAAAGTAGGCCTGGTAATTATCTCACCCGAGGTATACTTCCCCAAAGTTACCGAACTGTTCGACGAACAAGGCAATCTCAAGCCCGAACACGTCGAGCGCTACACAGCCAGCGTCGGCAAAGCGCTTGATGAACTGCTGTGGTTTGCCCGGATGTTGAAACGGGCCCGCGCCGAGCTGGCCGGCAATACGCAAGCATAACCAAAACGTGCTACACTTGTTTTTATGTCTGGATATCGCGGTCATATTGCCGGTGCGGTGGTACTCAACGCGGCGTACGTCGCGGCCGTGGATCTGGCGCCGGGCAACATCCTTATGCGGGCTAATATTTCGCTGCAGGACTGGCAATTATTGGTTGGCTTGTTCGTAGTGGCGGTGCTGTTCGGGCTGTTCCCGGATGTTGATACGAACTCTATGGGTCAGAATATCTTTTTTGGCATCGCGTTTGTGGCCGAAATTGTGCTGGTCGTCACGGGCAAGTTTGAGCCGGCAGCGTATCTCGGCTTGCTTGCGATGACACCCATTGTCGGCAAGCACCGCGGCTGGACTCATAGTAAAATCGCCATGGTGCTGGTGCCGTCGCCCATCGTGCTTATCCCCTATTTGCATAATCACCATATCTGGACGCTGGGCCTGCTGGTGTACGGCGCTGCCGTGGTGGGTTACTTTAGCCATTTACTGCTGGACGGGCTGATCATTCCGTTTATTCGCTTCAAGGGGTAGGCAAGGTCGGTTATACTTAATAGAATGAGTACCCACCGGCGGATGAAGCCGCTCCGTATTTTTGCGCCGTCGCTAGCGATTAGTATCGTTGGCTTGGTGGGCGTGGCGTTGGGTATGGGGGTTACGGCTGCGGCGGTCGCCCTGGTACTTATTGCGGTCGAAATTGCATTCAGTTTTGACAACGCGGTGCTGAACGCTAAAATTTTGCATAAAATGTCGCCCTTGTGGCAGCGGCTTTTCTTGACGGTCGGGGCAGTAATAGCTATTTTCGGCATGCGCATCGTGTTTCCTATCGTAGTGGTGTCGATTACGGCGCACCTCGGCTGGCATGAGGTGATGCGGCTGGCGCTGCATGAGCCCGATCAGTATGCGGCGAAGCTCGAAAGTGCGCACGTGGCAATTTCATCGTTTGGTGGAGCCTTTTTGTTAGTGCTGGCACTGGACTTTTTTGTGGACAGTACCCAACAGGTGATGTGGCTGACGCGCATCGAGCGCTCATTGCAAAAATTGGCGCGGCACTGGGCACCCCCGCTCATTGCGGTGGCCGCAGTGATTGCAACCGCACTCATTCCTGCCAATCACCACAAACGTGAGACGCTCATTGCTGGCATACTCGGCATCGTGGTATATAGCCTGTTGCATGGCCTCACCGAAATACTCGGCCGCGTGCAGCGCCGGGCCAAAATGGCGACCTATACCGGCGGCGTGGCGCTGCTCAGTTTTTTGTACCTGGAAATATTGGATGCCAGCTTTTCGTTCGATGGCGTACTGGGCGCCTTTGCCATCACTAACAAGGTGGTGCTCATCGCGGTCGGTTTAGGCATTGGTGCGTTTTGGGTACGCTCGCTGACCGTGTTTATGGTGCATCGTGGCACGCTGGCAAATTACCGCTATATCGAGCATGGCGCACATTACACCATCCTGGTGCTCGCCGTGCTACTGCTGGTGAGCATATTTTTTGACGTGCCCGAGGTTATCACCGGCCTGGCCGGGCTCGGCATTATTATTTCATCCATTGTTGCCTCGCGCCAGGCGACTGCCGCTGACGCCCGCAAGGATGCTATACTATCTAAATAATGAAACAAACTGCAAAGACTCCCAAAAAGCCGGCAGTCAAGCCGGAACAAAGTGTAAAGATAGCCGCCACAGCAGCTACGTCGCCGCCACAAAACGACACCAAAGCGGCCGAGACGACGCCCAAACGGTTGGCCCCGCCGGCTTGGTTTTGGTCGCTGCTCGCACTCGGCATGGTGTTATATGCGGGCTCGGCCGCGCTTGCCATTTCGCACAAAGTGCCGGGCATCGAGCGGCATATCTTCCACGCGATTAACGGGTGGCGAGGGGGTCACCTGATGACGCAACTGGCTAAGCAACTGAGCAATGCGGTATGGGGCATGGTCGGCCTGTGCGGGTTGCTATTGCTGGTACCCAAGTTTCGGCTGCGAGCCTGGCAGTACGCCGTGGCGGCTGGCGGCGCATACACAGCGGTCTTTGTTACCGAGCATATTATTAACCGGGCGCGTCCGGAACTGTTATTTCCGCACGAGGCGATTATCCGTGCTACGCAAGGAGGCCCTGGCTACCCGTCCGGCCATATGGCGACATTGACGGCGCTGGGGCTGACGCTCTGGCTGTTTGTGCGCTGGCCCTGGCGCGTGTTTATCGTGCTGCTGTTGGCGGCGGAAGCCTGGGCACGCATCTTTTTGGGAGTGCACACCCCCCTCGACATTGCGGGTGGCGTGGGCATTGGCCTGACAGCAGTCGCGGTGCTGCATCTTGCGCCTATAAAATGGCGGCATTTCTTCAAATTGGCCTAACAAAACGCTTGCGTTTGATACAAGCTTTGGTCTATCATAAAAGTACGGAAGTGTGAGGCTTCCATAAGACCTGGGCAGCAGCCCGGGTCTTTTTGGTAATTTGGGCTGCCGTGGGCAAGGGTGTACACTGGTGCTATAGGTACCCTATGGAACAACTCAACCCTAAGGATGTCGAACCGACGTACCGGCCGCCCCACTATCCATATATGGGCGGGAAAAGCCGCGGGCGTAAAAAGCTCCTGCTGGCCGGGCTTGTTGGATTGGTAGTGCTCGTGGTAGCGGCCGGCAGCTACTGGTTTTTTGTGCGGCACCGGGCAAAATCGGCGCCGGTAACAACCCGGCAGCAACAAACGACCCAAGCACCTTCGCTTAGCCCCGAAGTGGCGGCAACGACCCAGACCTTCAAGAGCGCCAAACTCAACGTGCAAGTGACGTACCGGAAAGATTGGACGCTCAAAGAGTCGGCCGACAAGAGCGAAATAGTATTATCTTCCCCCAACACCGTCTACCAGAAAAACGACGGCACCACCGCGAATGCACCGTTTACGGTGAAAATTCGCGAAGATGTGCCGGATGCTATGCAAACGGCTATCCAAAAAGCGGTCGCCAGCGAAGACTCCACCATTATCGCTTACACGCAGCCCGCGCCCACCCAGCGGCAATACACCAACCTATCGTTCGCCGGCGCCACTCCGAGCGTCTTCAGCTTTTTCATGGTCACGGGCAACAACGCCTATAAGGTCGGCGACCCGTTCGGTGCCGGCATCGACCTCACCGGAACGACCTATATCATTGCCGGTGGCTACGGTGCCGATAAGACCGATGCGCTCGCTTTCGACCCAGTGCCCAAGGCGAGTGCCGAAAGCACGGTCTACGACCAAGCGCTCGACATCGTAAAATCCCTACAGGTGTACTAGCCTGAAGCTTCTACGCATCAGGTAATTTGTACTTTTCTGCCATCGTTTTTAAGAACGAATCGTAGTCCGTATAAAATTCGGCATGGATTCCGTATGCCAGTGCGCCGTCAATATTGCGTTGGTCGTCGTCCCAAAACAAGACCTCGTCTTTTTTCGCGTGCATGTCCTCGACTACGCGCGCGAAAAAATCGACGGCCGGCTTTTTAAGGCCCAAATGAGCCGACGAATACACCTTGTCGAAGACATCAGAAAAACCCATGTGCTCAAGCATATACTGGGTGCGGTATTTTTCCTGGTTGGTAGCCAACGCTACGGGGATGTCCGATTTGCGCAGCCGACCCACGTATTCTATGAGCTGTTTATTGAGCTCATATTCCTCGGCGAACCAGTAATCCAGGAGCTCGTCCACCGTCCCTTTCCAGCCGAATGACTGCACATATGGCGCGATCGCCTCCTTTAAGTCGGCTCCACCCACGAGGCATTCCTGGAATTTAGTAGTGAAGAATTCCTTCTCCTTATCGCGGTCGACATCATAATCTCGCGAAAGCCGTTCCGAAAAAGTCTTGCCATTAATAAGTACACCATCGGCGTCCAAAATGAGTGCGGTAATCATAAAGCCCAGTACAGCAAGAAGCGGGCAGGGCGGAATAGGTGTCGCATTATTGTAAACCGTCACAAGCTTGTCCTTTTTAGGAGGGCAGCCTACAATAGGTACACGATGATTGTGGCGGTGATTATTTTGGGGGTAGTGTGCGCCGTGCTGGCTGCACTGGTACTGCGCAAGCCTGCCACGCCCGCGGCCGACCCCAATACGGCGTTGCTCTTAAAGCAGGACTTAACGCAGCTGAGCCAGGACATCACCAAGCTGAAAGATGGGCTGCAGACACAATTAACCGAGCGGCTAGACAAAAGCCAGGAAATGATGCTGGGCTCGCTGCAAAAGCAATTCAGCGTGAGCAGTAAGCTCATTGCCGACGTTACCGAACGCCTCACAAAGCTGGACGAAACCAATAAACGCGTCGTTAACGTCGCCGATGAGCTTCGCACCTTGCAAAATGTACTCCAAAATCCCAAGCAGCGCGGCGTACTGGGCGAATATTATTTAGGGCAAGTGCTCGAAAACGTGATGCCGCCGGAGCGTTTTAAGCTCCAGTTTAAAATCTGCAAAGACGAGGAAGGGCACGACCTCATATGTGACGCCGTCATCATATTAGACAAGGGCAAAATGTTGCCAGTAGACAGCAAATTTAGCCTGGAAAATTATAACCGTCTGCTCGAAGAAAAAGATAAAGTGCAGCAAGTCGTGCTGGCCAAAGCGTTTAAGGCCGACCTTAAGAATCGCATCGACGAAACGAGCAAATACATCCGTCCTAAAGAGGGAACGATGGATTACGCCTTCATGTTTATTCCCAGCGAGGCAATTTATTACGATTTGCTGGTAAACAAGGTGGGTATGACCAATACGTCGGCGCGCGACCTTATCGAATATGCCTTCCGTGAGAAGAAGGTGATTATTGTAAGCCCTACGACGTTTATGGCTTATCTGCAAACTGTGCTGCAAGGACTGCGCGGACTGCAGATAGAGGAGCAGGCCAAAGAAATCCAGCAACGCGTTGGCGAGCTGGGGCGCCACATTACCACCTACGAGCAGCTCATGCAAAAGCTCGGGGGCAGCCTTGGCACGACGGTGAACCACTTTAACAGCGCCCACAAAGAACTCAAAAAAGTCGATAAAGACGTGGTGAAAATCGCTCACGCCTCACCAGGCGTCGAACCGTTGTTGCTGGAAAAGCCGAACCTCGAGGACGACTAGCTGCCGAGCAGTATACGAACGTGCTATACTACGGTATAGTATGAAGCATTTGTCAAAAGGTGAGCATCCTGTCTTAAAGGTTGCGGGCTGTTCGCTACTTGCGGTTGCTGTAGTAGGGGTCATTACTGAGCTGGGCGCTGCTCCGGCGCCGAACGAGACAGTGCATAACCCCTTCGCAGTCTTTGCTGAGGCGCAGCAATCCACTCTGCAACTCCCACGATATGTCGGGGCGACCGTCATTAATGCGGAGCGTATTGATGGTAGCCCAGATCCGGTGCTGGCATACAGCAGCCCGGCGGCGCAGCAAGTAACGGGCCGTTTCTTTGAAGGCGACCACGTAGAGGTTTCGTGCACCCGTCCGGGCGTTACAGAAAAGGTAACAGATACCTCGGACACCGTGCGCAACCACACCTCGTATCTCAGCAATGCGTGGGTGGAGGTGCGAAAGAGTAGTGCCGAGGGAAGCCCAGCCTGGTTTGTAAACACCACCAACCTACAACTGGTCCCGGGTGCATATCTCACTAACTGCGAAAATGTGTCGGGCTAGTAAGTTGGCGCTGCGCCCAGGCCAAAGAACTCTTCCAGCGTTTCAACACCCTCGCTGTGCATTTCGGTAGACAATGCCGTGCCGACGTAGCGAATGTGCCAGGGCTCGTATTCGTAGCCGGTGACGGCCGTTTTGTCGGCCGGGTAACGTAAGATAAATCCGTATTTGTAGGCATTGGCCGCCAGCCACATTCCTTCGGGCGTTGTGGCAAAGCAGGCCGCAACATTGCAGGCCGGTTGGCTGACGCCGCCCAGGTCGGCCGCCAGTCCGGTTTGGTGCTCACTGTGGCCAGGATGGGCGCTGGATTGCTCGGCGGCTTCCTGCCCCTGTTGCTGGACGTAGCCATTAAACAGTTGTTGCTGGAGCGCGTACGAACGGTACCCGCTCTGCAGGTTCAAATGGACGCTCTGTTGTGCGGCGGCGTTCACCAACGTTTCGAGGGCAGGCGCCATAACCCCGCTCACGTATTTTTCATCGCCGGTACTATTGCTTCGCAAGGGGATGTTGGGTACCACCAAATTGGCCGGTTTGTAGGTGAGCGGGTTAAGCGCGCGCTTTTTGTTAACCACTACCCACAGGCTGGTGGCCTGATCTACCGAATATTGCTGCTTGTTGAAACCTGCCGGCGCGCCAGCTGTCGCCTGCGGAGAGCGGCCCGCTGCCCGGCTGCTCGTTGTCTTAGCCCCCTGATTGTGTCCACGGTGCACGACAATCGTACCTAACCACAGGAGCACTCCCAGTACAGCCAGGCATATAATTACCACCAAAGCGCCACGCCACGGCAGCTGTTTTTGCCCGCCAGTAGCCTGGCGCGGCAGCGATGATCTGTACGCCGGGCGACGTGAACGATCTTGATACATTTATTTCTTTTCCTCGTGGAGTAAGTCGATCGCGAGCGCAGCGGTCCAGCCGAAATTGGCTGCCCCCAGCGGGTCGCCGGATAGCGGGTGATAGTATTCCCAAAATCCATGCTGTTCGGCTAGTTCGAGCATACTCTCGGTGAGCGCCGCGGCGTGGTCGTGATAGCCGTAGCGCTTCAATCCGTCGACGATCAGCCAGTTGGTGTTAAACCACGATGGTCCTTGCCAGTAGCGCACCGGGTCAAACCACGGCGAATTGAGCGGCGTGCTCGGCACCGGGTACGGTGGGCCAAACACATGCTCGTTTTCTAAACTCTTCACCAGGAGCGCCGCGCGCTCTTTGGAAATAATCCCGGAGTACAGCGGCAGCAACGATTCGATACTCGGTTCTTTGAGCAGGCGATGGGTAACAAAATCACGCGGGTAGTAGGTTTCGGTGTAAGGGTCCCACAGATCGTCGAATGCTTTCAGCCCGAGTTCCATGCGTTTTAACAGCTCAGGCGGAATTTTGGCGCGGATACTGGCTGCGATATGCACGAGATGCTGGTTCGCCCGGATGAGAATGCTGTTGAAGGCCAGGTCCTCGATCGCAAAGAGTGAATGGTCCAGAATTTTATTAATGTTGTAGTATTTACGGCGTAAACGGCGCTGCGCCTCGTACAGCGTGAGGGCGTCGACATTGGAGTGCCGCTGGT
>DATGEW010000109.1:0-5693 GCA_035309745.1 Saccharimonadales bacterium (SeqCode) | reverse complement strand
GAATACGACGTCGAAGCAATAGACTTACGGCACCGCGGCGGGTACGGAGAAGATGGTACAATAGGGAACATGGCTAAGGACAGGGTTCGATACGTTTGCAGTAATTGCGGCGAGATTTCGCTGAGTTGGGCAGGGAAGTGTCCGCAGTGCGGCGCGTGGAACACGTTGCAGGAAGAGTTGGTGCTCGAGTCGGGACCAGGCCGCGTGGCGACGGGCGGACACGCGCTTGTGCCCTCCTCGGTTAGCAGTCTTATTTCGCGCGATCAAAAGCGATTGCAAACCGGCATGCCGGATGTCGATACCGTGCTCGGCGGCGGCATCGTGACCGGCAGCGTCAACCTTATCGCCGGGCAGCCCGGCATCGGCAAGAGCACGTTATTGCTGCAATTGGCCAACGCCGTGGCGCAGAAACATACCGTGCTGTACGTGAGCGGCGAAGAATCCGGCCACCAAATTGGCCTGCGCGCTGAGCGTCTGGGCGTGAGCGGCAAGCAGCTACAGCTCGCTACCAGTACGAGCGCCGACGATATTGCTGCAACCATTGCCGGCAACAAATATGATCTCGTGGTGGTGGATTCCATTCAGACGATCGCCGCTGGTGCAATTTCATCGGCGGCTGGCAGCGTGGCGCAAATCACTAACAGCACACAGCTGCTCATCGCCGCAGCCAAGCAGTCGGGCACGGCCGTGGTTTTGGTAGGGCATGTGACCAAAGAAGGGGCGATTGCCGGGCCGAAGGTGCTGGAGCACGTTGTCGATGTAGTGCTGCAGCTGGAAGGCGATCGCTACGGCGGCTTCAAGGTGCTGCGCGCTACTAAAAATCGTTTTGGACCGACAACCGAGGCTGGCATTTTCGAAATGGATGAAAAAGGTCTGAGGCCGGTGGATAATCCGTCTGCGGCGCTGCTTGCCGAGCGACAGGTAAGCGATGGCTCGGTCGTGCTGGCCACGCTCGAAGGTACACGACCGCTATTGGTAGAAGTGCAGGCACTTGTCAACAAGACCAGTTACGGCTATCCTAAACGCGCGGCGAGCGGTATCGACCTTAACCGGGTCAATTTACTGGTGGCTATGCTGGAACGCCGCACCAAGCTGAACCTGGCGGATCAAGACATTTACGTGAATATCGTGGGCGGTATGCGTATTGCCGAGCCTGCGGCCGACCTGGCAGTATGCTTGGCTATTGGCTCGGCGGCCAAAGGGTTGCAGCTCAAGAGTAACGCCGTGGTATTTGGCGAAGTGGGCCTCTCCGGTGAAGTGCGTCACGTGCCGTTTATTGAAAAGCGTCTGGCCGAGGCGCAAAAACTTGGCTTTGAGGCGGCAATTGGCCCCATGCAAAAGACGGGCAAAAAATCATCATTTTTACAGAGTGTGAGTGACGTACGCACGGCACTCAACCAATTTTTAGAGAAAGAGTAACTATGTTAGATCTCCTGGAGATTATTTTATTAGTAGGTATCGTGTGGCTTTTGGTGGGGCAAAAGGCTGGAAAAGGCCTGCGCCTGTTTGCCAAACAACACAAAATAGTGCTCGATAGCTGCGCACTCATCGATGGCCGTATTGCCGAAATTGTGCGTGCCGGCTTTGTGGCAAGCGAACTGGTCATCCCCCAATTTATTTTGAACGAACTGCAAATGCTGGCCGACGGCAATGACTCGCACAAGCGCGAGCGCGCCCGCTATGGGCTCGATGTCGCCCACGAACTGCAAGACAGCGCGCCGATGAAAGTGGTGGTAGACCGCACGATTTTTCCGAATGTGCAGGCGACAGACGATAAATTGATAGCGCTGTCTAAAAAATTAGGCGCGCAGCTGTACACCACCGACTACAACCTGTCGAAGGTTGCGGCCGTAGAAGGCGTGCGCGTGCTGAATGTCAACGAATTGTCGCAGGCGCTCCGGCCCATCGCTTTGCCCGGCGAAACCTTACAAATTAAGGTGTTACAAAAGGGTAGTAACCGCGAGCAGGGCGTCGGCTACTTGGAAGATGGTACCATGATCGTTATAGAAGGCGGTGCGCGTCATGTCGGACGTGAGATGCCGGTGGTGGTAACGCGCATGCACCAAACCGTGGCCGGTAAGATGGTATTTGGGCAGATTCGGGAAGCGCGACAAGACAAAAAAGGTGACCATGCCAGCAATGGTTCAGCGAACCTTGTGGGACGCGCCGGTGCTAAGCGGGCTGTTCCACAACCAACTACCCCCGTTAAACACGAGGCGACGATGCGTCCTCGCACCCGGCTCGGCCAACGCTTGCGGCTGAAACCATTTCGCAGTCCCACAAAGTAGAAGCGGTTAAACTATCGGTCACGTTGGGACGGACTATCCCCCACTGACTAGACTTATGGCGCCGGCGGGAGAATAATCGGCGGCTGATTCCTTCAGTGGCCGTGGCCGCCACCACCGCTCGTGGGTACGTTTGCGGTGGTGCTGTCGCTGCCACTATATAACACGCTGTCTACGACTTGGGCCTGCACCGTTTGGCCGTTGGTGACCGGGACTGAGCTAAAGGTATAGTCGTACGGGCTGCCACCATCGGTCGGGATGTTGACCGTCTGAACAGTATTACCGTCGATAATGAGCGAAATAGTGCCTGCCGGCGCGGTAATGTACGAGCCGCCTGAGAGCGCATCGGTGCCTTGGGTGACTGCAACCGTGAAGTCGCACTTGCCGGCGTCATCGCAAGATGCGCTATTCTCCGTGATAGTGACAGAGGGCTTGGTGTCGTTGCAGTTATGTACGTCGTCGGTGGCAGTGGTGCTGGCATCGCTCCCCGCGCTGGCCGTTGTACCGTAGAAAATGTCGATAGAAAAGATGTTGTCGTTGGCGCCGCCCTGGACCTTTTTCGCGAGGTCGGGCGTGCAAGAAGTTGCCAGCTTGCCCGAAACGAGGTCGATGGTTGCCGACGCGTTATTGCTGCCCTTGGGAGGTACATACCAAGAGGGGAAGAGTTCGTTCGCCGGACTCGGCTCAATGTCGCCGTAGTGAATGTGGTTGCGCACGACAAAGGCTGGCAATGATTTAATGTCGCTGGGCTGGGTCCAGTTAACCGGCTTAAGATTAGCATGCGCAGCTTCCATCATGCCACGGGTGAGCGGTTCGGTCAGCTGCTCCATAGACGCGCCGCGCGCTGCCGTCAGGTCTTTATTGCGCATGTGATTGCCGACCCACGACACCACGGCAAAGCGGGTTGACCAGCTGGTCATAAGGCCGTCGAAGCCGTTGTTGGTGGTGCCCGTCTTGACTGCGAAATTCCATCCGTTATCGCGCTGGAATTTGTACCCTCCCTGCGATAGTTTGGTGCAGGTCGTGGCCGTACAACTGCCGGGCAGATAGCTGGCATTGGGGTCTGAAGCCATGTTATCCATAATGTACGCAGTATCTTGCTTGATAACCTGCTTGCCCTTGGGCTGTTGGTACTCGTAAATAGTTTTGCCGCCGGCATCTACAACCTTGAGGATATAGGTTCGCGGGATAGCGACACCCAGGCGCGCTAAGGTAGAAAGACCGTTAACGTGATCATCGAGGCTCAGGAACGCACCGTCGCCGATGGCTGCCGAAGTGTAACACTGCGCCGGTTCGGTGTTTTGTTCGTCGGCGTAGCAGTTGTAGGTGTTCCCCTTGACATACGGATTGTCCATCATGGCTGTGGCGGTCGCAATGACCTTATTAATCGAAGTGGTCTTACCGGGGCTGCTATCGTTGGGGACCGCCATGAGCATTGCTTTCATTGCCGGTACGTTACGGGAACCTCCCAGTGCGTAGCGCAGCGTAAGCGGGCCGGGGTAGGGAGTTGTTTTCCAGTCGTAGTCGAGCGCACAGTTGCCGCCCTTTGTGGGGTCGCCAAATTGGGTGCAGACATAGCCCGGTATCGGGCCTTTCGAGTCGTAGATAACCGAGCCGGCGCCAACATTCGTGTTGTTGTCGATAAGCGTGGTGTAGTCGTACGGCTTAAAGCTCGACCCCGGGGGGATGAGGATGCCGCCGACGTTCGAGGCGTAGTTATTTTGGCCGTGGTCGGGGTCGTTGAAGTCCACACCGCCCACCAGCGCCATAATCTGGCCGGTCTGCACGTCTTCGAGCACGGTGGCTTCTTCGTCGGCCGCCCCGCCGGTCAGTGATTGCACATGCGGCAGATTACTCTTTACCAGTTGTTCGGCGTTGTTTTGCAGGTTGAGGTCGAGCGTGGTAGTTACTTTCCAGCCACCGCGGTCTACTACCTGCGTACTGTAGCGGTTCTGGAGCTCTTTCTTGGCCGCTTGCACGAAGTACGGCGCCTTCATGCCGGAATACAGCGACGGCTGCTGCGGTTTTACGCTGGCAATGACGTTCGATGCTTTGGCGTCGGCACCTTGCTGTTTGGTGATCATGTGCTGCGCAACCATCTGGTCGATAATGTAATTCATGCGCGTTTGTAACGACTGCTGATCATAGCCCGGCCCATACGGTGAATAATCGTTGGGCGATTTCGGGATGGCGGCCAGCATTGCCGCCTGGGCAACGTTGAGGTCTTTGGCGTCGATACCGAAGTAATCTTGTGCGGCAACCTGTACACCGGCATCCACCGGACCATATGGCGCGAGGTTGAGGTAGCCGGTAAGAATATCATTCTTAGAATATTCGCGTTCCAGCTCCACGCCGACAATCACCTCTTTAATCTTGTTGCTGACGGTCCTCTGCTCGGTGTCGCCCAAGTTGAGTTTTACCAACTGCTGGGTAATAGTTGAGCCGCCTTGCGTGCCGCCCCCGCTGCTGAACACATCGTGCAGTCCGGCGCGCAAAATGCCGCGGACGTCGAAAGCGCCGTGGTTGTAGAAGTCTTTGTCTTCCACGGCTACGGTAGCGTCTTTGATGTATTTGCTGATGTTGTCGCTGGTAACCGGCTGTCGCTTCAGGTTGTCGTAATCTTGCCACAATACGGTGTTACCGGTGCGGTCGTAGTAGGTCACGCTGCCGCCGACGTTCGAACCGGACACCGAGAAGTCTTTGATATTCGGCAGGTCCTTCCGGAAGTAGGCAAAGGTGCCCACAATAATGACGAACAGTACGACAATGCCAATGCCCAGCAGTTTGAGGGCCATAATGGCGCCATCGCGGCTAAACCAGTAGCGTGCCAGCTCGCGGGGTTTCATCCGGTATAAAATGCGTTTGAAACGGTTTTTAGGAAGGGTGCTGAGGTAGGTGGCACGGCGCCGCGCCTTAGCATCGCGCTGGGCTTTAAAACGCTCCACCAGACTCTGGTGTAGTTTAATGGTGCTGCCGCTTTTCGTCGTGAACGTATTTTTGTTCGGACGCCGCCGCCCCATCGGTTTTCTGTTGTCCGTCATCCTACTCCATACCGTCTATGTATATATGACGCATTATACCAAATTATTGCGCCCCGCAAGCCAAATATTGCACGTTTTGAGCTGGCCTCCAGTTTACGGTATACTCGTAGCATGACACTTTCCGAAGAACTGGCGTGGCGCGGGTTTATAAACCAGTCCACGTTTGCCGACCCTAAAATGCTCGATAACCAAACCTGGACGTTTTACCAGGGCTATGACGCCTCCGCCGACTCGCAAACCGTCGGAAATTTAGCATTTATGATGTTTGCGCGCACCTTTATGCGGTACGGCCATAAAGCAGTCATCCTGGCCGGCGGCGCCACGAGCCTCATCGGCGATCCGGGCGGCAAAGACAGCGAACGTCCGC
>DATGEW010000108.1:0-2454 GCA_035309745.1 Saccharimonadales bacterium (SeqCode) | reverse complement strand
AGCGCCGCACACCCGCCATTGACAGAGCGTTTCCACTGTTACGGCGTTTGGCAGGATTACGCTACCGTGGCCAAAGTAGAAACCGCACACGGTATGAAGGCAGACATGAATAGCGCCTGCTGGCCAAATTCGCTACTGAATGTCGGCCAGTGTATGTTTACTGGTTCTGGTTTGCCTCAGACAATTGCCGACAGCGACGGCACGCTTACCGGCACCTACCAGTTTGCAACCCAGGCGACCGACGAAAACCCCAGCACGGTCAGCCAAACAGCGCTCAATGCGCTCATCACCAACGCGACCGGTCCGACCGGCTATTATGGCTACTTCACTGTGCTGGCCCACCTGGATAACAATACTATTTCGAATCAGACCGAAGCTGCGGTCTTGTCGGTAGCTTCCAGCAACGACGTACCGGTTATTTCTGGCGCTCAGGCTGAGGCTTTCTGGGCGGCACGTGCAGCCACCACCGTATCTAACCCTACTTTTGCCACAAGCACGGTTACTTTTTCGGTGACAAGTCCGGCGGCAAACCTGCTGATGCTGCAGCCTGCCAAATATGGCAGCAAAACACTCACCGGGATAAAGGTAGGAACCACGACGGTGTCATTCGGAACACAAACTATTAATGGCGTATCTTACGCCGTCTTCCCCGTCGCCAAGGCCGGTTCATACGTCGTAACGTACCAGTAAAGAAGCGGAGTTTTCTGGCCGGGCATCACCAAAGTGGGCCCGAACGAAACGGCGCCCGGCCAGCTACTTTCTTAACTTGCGCCAGCCCCCTGCCCGGTTGTTGGCGACTACGGCGCGCACCAGGTTGATAAAAGCCTGTTCAGGCAGGTGGTCGTGCTCATAGAGTTGTAAAGAGCGCGCCGTGAGGTTGCCCTGCCCTTGGTTAATGATGCGATCGGGATCAGGAGCGATCGGATCATAAATAAAGATATTCAAGTGGTCCTTGGCGGCCTGAAGCGCGCATACGTTACCGTGCAGTACAAAATAAGGACGGTCGGTGCGCTTGATTGTTTCCTCGATATCGGGCTCTGCTTCGTGTATCAGCCGGCGTACCTGCACACATATCTTCTGCTGCCAGGCAGGCAGTGCGTGTATAAAGTGGTCAATGCGCGGATCGGTGTGCATAGAGGTTACCTTATTGGCAAGGTCCCGTGGCCGGATGTGCGGTATTGGGTCCGATACGTCGGTTGGCCCAGTCGGTGGCTGCGGCAAACCACAGATGGGCGTTTTTGTGCAGGTTAATGTCGTGGCCGGAGTTAGGCAGCACAAAGGCCTCGAGGCATGATTGGGGTGAATAGTCGGGCGCTTCGCGGGCTAGGAAGGCGCCCGAATTGGCGCAGGTGAAGCCCGCGTTTTCGTCGCACACAATGTAATCGTGCTGGCCGACCGCCAGCATAATGGGTACGGTTATTTGGGGCGTTGCAAAATTGTTCGGGTCGCCGAACGATCCTAACTGGCCGGTAGTAGCAGTTTGCTTGAGCAGCTCGTCAAGCGCGATGACGCCTTGGCTGGCATTCGACGTATCGTAAAATAGCTGCGCGCGAGTGCCGGGCACCGTTGTCAGGTAGGTGCTGTTAAGGCCGGAGTGGGCAAACTTAGGATCTTGAGGCGCGGGATAAAAATCGGTCTGAATCGAGCTAAAGGCGGCTGGCGGGAATTGGTGCGCATAACCGGAGAGGATAATCGCATCCTCATCGTGATACACCGCGGCTTCGTTGACGATAGTCACCGAGCCATACGAATGCCCCACGGCAATAATTTTGCTAAACGGCGTTCTTGCAATCGCGCCGGCACGCAAACTTTGGATAACCTGGTGCAGTACATACGCGCCGGTAGCCGCGGTAATGCTGTTGCCGTCCGCCGGGTGGTCACTTGTTCCGTCGCCAATGAGGTCAATGCTAAACGTCGCATAACCGGCACTCGTAGCCGCGCGGGTGTAAGAGTAATCTTCGGGTGACAGCGGCCAGTCCCAGTAGCGGTGATCATAGGTCAAGCCGTGCACCAGCACTTGCAGAGTTTTACCCGCAGGCAGGCCGTTAGCGCACAGCTGTCCGGTTACGTGGTATATGGTTGGATCGGTGGGCGAAAGGGTAACCGGCGTCCTCGTTGGCAAACAGAACTGCGCGTTGCCAGCGGCGCTGGCGGGTATCGCCTGCAGGCCTAAAACCAAGATTATGCTCGAAAGTGATGATATAAGTATCGATTGTAGTTTTTCCATGTAGTGCACCCCCTGCTTCAATAATCGCCGAATGAGGGTGACGTGTCAATGTTATGGCTAAGGCTGCAAAATAGAGAAGCGGTTGCCCTCGGTGTCCATAGCCGATATCCAGAGCCCCACACCGGGAATCATCTGTGGCTCCATGGTGTGCTCACCTTTTTCGTTCATGCCGCCCAGGATTTTCCCGCCGGCCGACTCCACGGCTTTCATAGCCGCACGAATGTCAT
>DATGEW010000107.1:0-2531 GCA_035309745.1 Saccharimonadales bacterium (SeqCode) | reverse complement strand
ACGAAGCTCCATACGCCGGTTTGGCTGACAGTGATTACTTCAAGTACGTCATGCAAGGCTGGAATGTGCAAGACCCGGATTTTATACGCAACGACCCGAACTGGTTGCTCCGCTTTACCTTTATGATGGGTTCCCACTTTGCCGCTATGCCTCCGTTCCACTTTACGCGTAACGAAGCCGGCCAGGTACCTGAAGATGTCCAGGCTCAGAAGCGTGCCGTGGCTATCTACTGCGAAGGTATCAAGTGGCTCAACCGGGCCCGTGAGATGGTCCTCGGGGAGCGTACTGAACTGTATGGTGTACAGGTAGGCCAGCTTGCTGTGTCTGCGCGCGAACCCTCCACATCTGCTGACCGCAAGCTATGGACGCCGGGTTCATAGCCAAATAAAACACACACTATAATAACCCCCGCTCGATTCGTGAGCGGGTGTTATTATATGCTCTACATTGGTGTAGCTATGCGGGCGTTTACCAGCACAAGCCAGCGGCTACAAGCTGACGCTAATCAGTAACCCCGACAGGGCGGCGAGCGTGCGCTCGTTGTTAGCGGCAATCAGCAGGTCATATTCGGCGGATTCAATTTCTACCGGAGTAACAATGCCGTCTATGGCGTTAAATCGTTGCACTGCACCGCCGGAGCGCTTAACCAGGAAGGCACCGGCAGCGGTGTCTTCAGGGTTGCCGCGGGCGGTAGTGATAGCAGCTGCCGCGCGGTTGCCGCCGCTGGCCACGTACAGCTGGTGGGCACCATTGCTGCCCATTTCCAGCGTGCCGATATTCATTTGGCGCAGTCGGCTGCGTAGCGCGTCGTGTTGGTCGCCTAGCAGGGTGGCGTGGCCGAGGTGCTTATGCGGTCGGTTGTTGTCGATGAAGACTTGACCCTTGTTGCCCAGCTCACCCTTCCAAGTGGCGGCTTCGATGCCAGCTACACTGCCGTGTGTACTTCGTGGGGAGTGAGATAGTTGACCATGCAAATACCTGTTAATTAACGGCGCGGGATGAACGGCGGCATTAATTGCAATGAATTATCCGCACGGCCGGTGTTATCGAGTACGATCAGCCCGCCGTCGATATAGCGGGCTTTGCGCAGGGGCTCAGACAGGTGCCCGCCCATCTCGGCTTTGTCGGTCAGTATTTTGCGGGCACGTGATTCTTCGTCGCTGTAGCCGTCGCGTTTGTTGCGCTCCTGTAGGTTACCGGCGCGGACTTGGTCGTGGGTGTTTAGGTACACTACTTTGTCCAGGGAATTCCGGAATTCGGGCACGAGCAGAGCAGTGCCCTCTACGAATACGGTGTGGCCGGTAGTACCGGGGTCGATGTCTAGGACGCCGACCATTTCGCCACCGCGGAGCATGTCGTATACGCCTTCCAGGTGTACATGTTCGCCACCGCGAATGCGGTCAAGGGTGTTCGTGGCGCGGCCCAGGTCCCACCAGGTAATAACACGCTGGCGGTCGGCGCGCTCCTCGTCGGATATACTCGGTTCATTGAGCCAGGCTTTGCGGTCGGCGCGTGACAGCCGAAAGAAGGCGTCAACTTCAAACAGGCTGGCGTCGCCATCGACATCGGGCATCAGTTCAAGCAAGCGGCGAATAGTCGTCGATTTGCCTGCACCGGTCGGGCCCACGAAGCCAACGGTGGTGATTTCGCCCGGCGTGTACAACGCGGCGGCAACTTCCTTCAAGTCCATGCGGCGCAGCTGGTCTGTTTGGTAGACGGCTTCCTTCGATTGGGAAGCAGGGTCAACGATCAGGTCGAGCGATTTATTCACGCCCGCAGGGTCGTCGACGCGCACCACGCCCATGCCAGATTGCAACGCGGCCTCGGCCACACCGGGGCGGTCGGTGACGAGCATAGTGTGTTCTGTGCCAAATCCGAAGTCACTTGCCATAGTGGCATAAGCCGCGGCAGCCTCGCCGGCGGCGCCACTGGTAGCTAAGCGGCCAGCGTAGACGATCTGTGGGTGCACGACGCGGTCTTGCTCGCCGTCTACGTCAACAATCGTGCCGGTAATTTCGGCGCCGCGTGGGTAGGAGAGCACATCAAAGGGAACTTCAAGGGTTGCTCGGGTTTGGACAGTCATTACATTACGCCATTACATACATGCGCTCCACCGCTGCATAACAGGGGTAGAGCACACTTTGCTACAATGACGTAATTATATCATTATACGTCTAAAAATGCAAGCATTTACTGCTTGGGCTGCAGCGTCTGGAAGACGTGCCTAAAACCCTCTTCGTAAGGGGTGGGTTGTACACCAAAGGTTTGCTCGAACTTGCTGGAATCGAAGATGTAGTCATAGTCGTACTGGTACATCATTTCGGCAATTTCGGGCATTTGCTGGGCGAAATTTGCACGCGCTTCGGGGTCATCGCCCGGCACTGGCACCAGCTGGATATCTTTACCGAGGATCTTGCCGGCCAAGGCTACGAATTCGCTGCCTTTCATGGCGGACGCCGTGGGCATATGCCAAACCTGCTGGTCTGCCCGAGGGTCGTTGCCTAAAATAGCCAACGCCTTAGCGTTATCGA
>DATGEW010000106.1:0-11359 GCA_035309745.1 Saccharimonadales bacterium (SeqCode) | reverse complement strand
ATTCTGTACGCCCGTTCAGACTATCTACAGTTACTGCAAGGTTAATTACTAGCTCCCTATAAAATAAAAAAGCGACTAGCGTTAGTCGCCTTGTGTCAGTGCGTGGTACACCCGAAGGGATTCGAACCCCCGACCTTTGGTACCGGAAACCAACGCTCTATCCAGCTGAGCTACGCGCGCATAGTACTGCCAACACACATGGCTTTTACACTTTACCAGAAGAGAGAAAAAAGTACTACCGGGCGTCGCTGTTTTTGCGGTCGGATGAATTGTGCTGCTGGTCGTCGGTCGGGGCGGGTAACTGGCGGGGCTTGGACCGTTCGAGCGTCTCGTGCAAAATGTGCATAAGGTTCGTGGCTTGCTCGCGGCTCATGCCGACACGGGCGGTGGTCATGGCATGCGGCGTGCCCACGCCTTGGGAAAAATTGATCACCACGCCTTGCGCGTTGGCGCTTACCTGTGCGCCATCGCTGTATATTACACGCGGATCGACCGCCATAATCATCACCATCGTGCGGCTGTTAGGCGTGTCGGCATCGCCGCGATCGTGCTCGTGCGTATGTTCGCCGCCCTGCTGGTCGTATCCGGCCAGTTGCCAAAGGCCGGCGGCTTCGTCGTCTTGCATGCCGAAGTGGCTAATGAGCAGCATAAGGATATCCTCGCTGGGGCGCACGGCGCCTTGCTCGATACGGGTCAGCGTTTGTTCGTCGATTTCGACCGCGCCCGAAACTTCGCTCACACTTTCGTTGAGCTTTTGGCGAAGGGTTTTGAGCCGTTCGCCGAGCGGTTTGAATGGCAACTCTTGCTTCTCATCACTCATGTGCATATATACTACCGCTAATCTGTTACTGGTGCAAGATGTATGCGGTGGGAGCATGCGGTATACTGAAGCCATGAACATCTCCCAGCAGGTACCGCTCAGCCAGCATTCTACGATGCGCCTCGGCGGCGTGGCGGCCTACTTGTGTGAGGTAACGAATCGCGCGGAGGTAGCTGAGGCGGTGCAGTGGGCTGAAACGCGGAATCTGCCGCTCATTATGATTGGCGACGGCAGCAATATCATTTGGAAAGATGCGGGCTTTCCTGGCCTTATTGTCGTTAATAAAATACTGCGCTACGAGGAGCAGGCCGAGGACGAGCAAAACGTGTATCTCACGGTTGGTGCGGGCGAAAATTGGGATAGCGTGGTGGCACGGGCCGTCGAAAAAGGGCTGACGGGCATCGAGGGGCTGAGCCTTATCCCCGGCACAGCCGGTGCAACGCCGGTGCAAAATGTTGGCGCCTACGGGCAAGAAATTGCGCAAACGCTCGTAAGTGTGGAAGTGTACGACCGGCAGCTGCACGACTTTACCACGCTGCCAAACATCGAGTGTAATTTTGGCTACCGCACCAGCCGCTTCAAAACCACCGACCGCGGCCGCTTCCTCATAACCGCAATTACCTTGCACTTACTGCGGGGCAATCCCGCGCCGCCATTTTATGCCGGCCTGCAAAACTATTTCGAGCAGCATGGCATTCACGAATACACGCCGCAAGTTATGCGCGACGCCGTTATTGCCATTCGGCGTAGCAAACTTCCCGATCCGGCGCATGTAGCCAACAATGGTTCGTTTTTTGCGAACCCGATCATAGGCGAAGGCCAATGGACGCAAATTTTAGCCGATTATCCCGGGGCGCCCAGTTGGCCGGCAGGCGATGGCAAGGTAAAAATTCCTGCGGCGTGGTTACTGGAACAAACCGGCCTCAAAGATATGCACGATGCCGAAACCGGCATGGCCACCTGGCCCGCGCAGCCGCTCGTGCTCGTGAACGAACATGCTACTTCCACTGCCCAACTGCTCGCCTTCAAACAAAAAATTGTAGACGCCGTCCAACAAAAGTTTGGCATAGCGCTCGAACAAGAGCCCGAACTGCTTCCCTAAAACCCCGCTTCGGAGTAAAGCACGCTTTCTTCGATGCAGTCTAAGGCTTGCCGCACCACCGGAATAGTGTTTTTTGGCAGCGAAACCACGGGGCACCAGCGCAGTTCGTCGCACTTATGCGGTTCCATATTGCGCGGTTCACCCTGCCAAGTTTGGGCTGCAAAAAAGAGGTCAATGCGTTCATGGTCGCCTTCTTCGGCGCGGCGATGCATGGTGTGCACGAGCTGTAAATTGCGGGCGGATACACGAACGCCAACCTCTTCTTTCGCTTCGCGCACCATGGCTGCGGTGGCTCGTTCGCCGCTTTCGACGTGCCCCGCAGGCAAGCCGTATTTGCCATCCATATAGCCGGTGTTGGCCCGGCGCATCAGCAGCACCTGGCCGTCTTTTTGCAAAATAAGGTACACGGCCAGGACAACTCGGTGACGTTGTGTCCAGTGCGTCATAGATAGCTCCTTTTTATGCCGGCAGCGGATAGGCTTGGGCAAACTCGGTAATGGCGGCGTGAATTTTTGCCAGCTGAGCCTCGTCGCCGCGGGCTTGGATAGCGTTGTCGATCCACTGCGCCACCTGGCGCATCTCATTTTCTTTAAGACCACGGGTAGTGAGCGCCGGTGTGCCCATGCGAATACCGCTGGGGCTAAACGGTGGCCGCGGGTCGAACGGCACCGTGTTTTTGTTGACGGTAATGCCGGCCAGACCGAGCGCTTTTTCGGCTTCGGAGCCAGTCACCTGTTTATTGGCAAGGTCGACCAGCAACAGATGGTTATCGGTTCCGCCGGTCACCAGCTGGTAGCCACGGTTCATAAGCTCTTCGGCGAGCACTTTGGCGTTCTTAACCACCTGCTGGCCGTACGCCTTAAAGGCCGGTTGCGCCGCTTCATACAATGCTACCGCGATGGCTGCCGTCTGGTGGTTGTGCGGGCCGCCCTGCGTACCGGGAATAATCGCCCGGTCGATAAGCGTGGGCAAATTTTCTTTGCTGCGCTCCACCCCTTTGAGTGGATTGGAAGGGTTGCCATTGCACAAAATCATAGCGCCACGCGGGCCACGCAGCGTTTTATGCGTGGTGGTCGTGATAACATCGGCAATACCAGCCGGCGACGGATGTTCGCCCGCCACCACCAACCCGGCAATGTGCGAGATATCGGCCACCAGATACGCCCCGACCAAGTCGGCAATTTCGCGCAGCCGCTGCCAGTCAAAAATACGCGGGTAGGCGGTTGCGCCTACAAAAATGAGCTTAGGCTTACTCTCTTTCACCTGCGCGGCCATGGCGTCGTAGTCCAAATAGCCGTCATGCCCGGTGTTGTATTGCACGCTGTGAAACCACTTGCCGGAAAAATTCACCTTGAGCCCGTGGGTCATGTGCCCGCCAAAATACAGGCTCATGCCCATCACCGTGTCGCCCGGGTCGGCCAGGGCAAAATATACCGCCAGGTTGGCTGGGCTGCCCGAGTAGGGCTGCACGTTGGCATGGTTCACCTTAAAGAGCGCCTTGGCTCGCTCGCGCGCCAGGTTTTCTACTTTGTCTACCACTTCGCAGCCGCCATAGTATCGCTTGCCCGGGTAGCCTTCGGAATATTTATCGGTTAGGCGCGAGCCGAGCGCCTTCAGCACGTCTCCCGACGTATGATTTTCCGAAGGAATCATTTCGAGTCCTTCGGTTTGCCGCTGCACTTCCTGGGCGATGAGCGCCTCAATTTCCACATCAATCATCGGTTTTACCTCATTACTTATTTCTTACTTGGTGTCCACCGATTTCACTAAACCATATGTCTATTGTAGCAAAGTGCTATACTGGTTGGTAACGAGAAATCTCCTTTTGTGGGCATGGTGGGTTTGAAATCAAAATATCGTACGTGATATAATGATGGCATTATGGAAACAACCAACGAAAAAATTGGGAACTTAATAGCTCAAATAAGACAAGAACGAGGCTTAACTCAGGCTGAGTTTGCCAAGCAACTCAATACCAGCCAGTCGGCGGTAAACCGCATGGAACACGGCAAGCAAAACCTCAGCCTCGAAACGCTCGGGCGCATTAGCGACGTGCTCAATAAGCAGCTCATCTCGCTCAGTGGCAAGGCAGTTAACCTGCGCATCGAGGGCGGCCACGAACTATCCGGCGAGATCACGCTCAAGCACAGTAAGAACGCCGCCGTGGGGTTGCTGTGCGCCTCGCTGCTCAACTATGGGACCACTAAATTTATCGGCTTTCCTAAAATCGAGGAAGTGTACCGGATTATCGAAGTGCTGCAAAGCATCGGCGTGCAAGTCCGCTGGGTTAATGGCAGTGACCTCGAAATTAAGCGGCCACGCGAGCTAAAGCTGGACCGTATGGATGCCGAGGCCGCCCGCAAGACCCGCTCGGTTCTCATGCTGATGGGTCCGCTGATGCACGACTACGCTTCCTTCAAAATTCCGTACGCTGGCGGTTGCAAGCTTGGCGAACGAACCGTCGAACCGCATCTGTTTGCGCTGCAAGAATTCGGCGTAGATATTGTAGCGACCCGTGGGCACTACAATGTAACCGTCCGCAAACAGCCAGCCGGCCGGTTCGCTTTGTACGAAACGGGCGACACCGTCACCGAAAATGCGCTCTTCGCTGCGGCGCGCACCGCCAGCGAAACGATCATGCAGTTTGCCAGCGCCAATTATGCCGTGCAGGACGTGTGCTACTTCTTGCAACGCCTCGGTGTCAAAATTGAAGGAATCGGCTCGACCGTGCTCAAGATTAAGGGTGTTGAGACTATTAAAAAGAACGTTACCTACGAGCTTACCGAAGACCCCATCGAAGCGATGTTCTTTGTGTCGGCCGCCATCACCACCAACTCCACGATTACCATCCGCCGCGTGCCCATCGATTTTATGATGCTGGAGCTGCTCAAGCTCAAGAAAATGGGCGCCCACATAGACGTCGGCGAACGGTACAAAGCCGGAAATGGCGTGTCCGATCTCGTCGACCTGGTGGTGCATAAACATAACGGGACGCTGCGCGCGCTTGCCGACAAAATCCACCCCAATGTCTACCCGGCAGGTATCAATGCCGATAACCTGCCCTACTTCGTACCGATTGCCGGTGTATTAAATGGTCGCACGCTCATCCATGACTGGATGTACGAAAACCGAGCCATTTACTACACCGAGATGACGAAAGTCGGCATGCAGGTCGAACTGGCCGACCCGCACCGGCTGGTGGTCATTGGGCCCACAAAATTCACCAAGGCCGATTTAGTCTGTCCGCCGGCACTGCGCCCTGCCAGCTTACTGCTGATCGGTATGCTGGTAGCCGATGGCGTCTCTACCTTACGCAATGTATACACCATCAACCGGGGCTACGAAGATTTGGCCGAACGGCTGAACTCGCTCGGCGCCCACATCCAAGTTTTCCACGATTTTTAGCTTACGCTTGCTTGTAGTGCGCCAGCCCGCGCGGGCGGTGTCCAGGTGGGAGACGTCGCCGTGCGGAAGGTCACCAATTTGTAGTTGCGCAAACAGCGGTACACCGCGGCGAGCTGCACCAGATCCATGGCATAAAACAAAACGTATACGAAGAATCCCTGCAGGCTCATCTGCAGCTTTTGCCGTACAGTCAGATGCTCGTCCGGCCAAACCGTCCACAGCGTATAAAGCGTCATGGTCAAGTACGCCCCCACCAAAATATCGATCGTGTGATGCATAATGCTCAGGTAGACAATAAAGCCGAGCATCAGCGGACCAACCAACAATAGCAATTCGCCCAAAATAGCTACTGGCAAGCGGTAGATCGTCAGGCGGCGGGTGTATTTGTCGTCTTCGCCGTTTAAGAACAGCTGCCGGTACTTGAACAAGTTCTGCAAGCTGCCGAGCTTCCAGCGGTAGCGCTGCTTGATAAGCGCCCGATAGGTCTGCACCCCTTCGGTCATTGCTACCACATCGGCGGCATATATGATGCGCCCTTGGCGGTTCCCTTCGTGTGCGATGAGCTTCAGACTCAGGCCAATATCTTCTGTCTGCGTGTCGGTGTCGTACAAGCCGATCTTTTTTATGAGTTTGGTCCGGTACGTGGAGGCCACGCCGCCAATGATAAATTCGCTGCGGCTCAGCGTGTAAAACTTTTTGGAGCGATAGCCGATCATGTGCTCAAACCGCTGCAGCAGTGCCAGCCAGCCGTTGCCGCCCATTACCCGCACATTTGCCGCGAGGCCCATGAGGGTGGGATCTTCAAAATGCCGCACAGCGCGCTCGATTGCAGTTGGCAGCAGGCGTGAATCGGCATCCAGGCACATCATCAACTCGCCGCGCACATGGTTGAGAATGGCATTATTCATGGCCGCACCCTTGCCTTTGTTCGATTGTCGTACCAAACGGATAGGCACGACGTCGGCTTTCGCGCGCAAAAAGCGGCGCTCCAAATGGTGGTTCCGCCCCACGCGCGCGCTGTATGTCGCCACCGTGTCTGTTTTTTGGTCGGCAATATAGCGGCGCACAATGTCGGCAGTGTTGTCGCGCGACCCATCGTCTACCACAATTATCTCAATGTTCCGGTAACTGCTGGCGCAGACCGAATCAAGCGTGCGGCGGATGCCGGTCGATTCGTTATACGCCGGAATAATGACACTCACCAGCGGCCGCTCGCGCGCCAGGTCACGATTTTTTCGCAAAAGGCGCCAACGCTTAAACTGCCGGATGTCATATATATTGGCGCCCACTACAAATAATCCCAGGTGCACGAGGCTCAGCAGATTGGCAAAGAACAGCATGTAGACAAATACGGATTTCATATCTATACCGCCTTGTCCAGACGAAAGGTTATAAGGTCCCGCTTCTGAAAGAACAGCCCCACGCAGGTTTGCAGGGTAAGGATCGGTTTGCCACTGTAGCTAAAGACAGAGTTAGAGTCGGTGGGCGCAACGACCTCGTTGTGGTCCAACGTGTAGTAAAAGGTATGGCCGTTGGCGGTGGTCACAATCGCCTGCGCGCCGGGCTGGATCTTTGGCAGCGAGCCGAACACGTTCGTCCGGGCGTGTCCGTACATAAAGGTGACGCCACTTTGGTTGTTGGGCGGCGTGGTCATGGCGGCAAACTGCACTTTGTCGAGGGTGAGCGTCCATTTTTGCGACGTCGCATTGTAGTAGCCCGGGATGACATCGAGGTTAATGCCCAGGCTCGGAATACTGAGATGGTTCGGTTCTCCGCTAATGTAATTAGGCGCTTTGGGCTGCGCGGCGCGCATGGCAGTAGTCGGTTGCGACGGCGCACTCACGATATTCACAGCTCGCTCGCGCACAATGCTCAAAAAAAGCACAATGCCCGCGAGCAATGAACAGAGGCCGAATAGGTTTAGCAATAACCACTTCTTCGTCATAACTTCACTCCAACAAAAAGAGGGGCGCCGTACGCCAAGGCGTACAAACGTTCCCCTCTTTTCGTGTTGGTTTAAGCCTGGTAGACGCGCTTTGCGATAAAACGCACGAGCGTGGAAACCATGATGGCGACGCCAATCACGATTGCCGTAATCGCTACGAACGTTAGCAGGCTGTTTCCACCAGTATTAGGGAGTAGGATGGCACCGCCGCCAGTAGCGACTGGGCCTACCCCTTTGCCTCCTTCGTACATGAGACAATCCTCCTTATATTGATGACGACTTGGGCACTTACATCCCCAGCCGGTCAAGTTACCCTGACCACACCCGAGACCCACGCTCAAATCTAATGCAATTATAAATTATATATGCTTATTTGTAAAGAAGATTATATCGTAATACTGCTTGCGCTTTGTTTCTTGCAAAATCATTTTGCATTTTTATTAAATTTAGTGTATAAATTGTAATGATACTTTTGGAGTAAGGGAGCGCCTAGGAGGCGGAACATAATGAATAAGCTCGCATCTTTTGCAAAAAAGTGCAGCGCGTGGTTCGCCATTGCGCTGGTAACTTGCAGCCTTGTTGCAGCATCGCCTGCGCACACCAACGCCGATAACACCGTACAGAACCCGGCTCCTGCCGCCAAGGTGTCGTTCACTTTTGACGACGGCCAAGCCAGCGCCTACACGCAAGCCGCTCCAACCCTTGCCCAATATGGCCTGAGCGGCACCAACTACGTCATTACCGGCTGCGCCGGCATGACTACCGTTCCCAACACTTGCCGGGCGAACACCGGCGTTGCCTACATGAGCTGGGCACAAATCCAAGCCTTGCAGAGCACCTACGGTTGGGAAATCGGCTCACACACCGTCGATCACGACTGCCTGGCCAGCAATGCGACCGCCGACCCGAGCGATTGCCAAAAAAGCACGCTCACCAAAGCGCAAGTCGATACCGAGCTGTCCAGCAGCAAGGCTGCGCTGACCGCCCACGGCATAAACGCTACCGCCTTTGCCCCGCCCTACGGCGACTACAGCAACATGGTTATGGCCGAGGTCGCTAAATATTACACCTCAATGCGCGGCTTTAAAGAGCAGGGTACCAACGCCTGGCCGCTGGACGACTACCTGCTTAACAACATGACCGTGCTCGAAAAGACCGACACCGTGGCAACCGTCGAGGCAAAAATCGACCAAGCCATTAACAGCAAAACCTGGATTATCCTCACCTTTCACGACATCGAGCAAACCCCCAGCCAAAAACCCACCGATTACCAGTACGGCACTGCCGAGCTGGCGCAAATCGCCGCCTATGTAAAGGCCAAGCAGGACGCCGGGCTCATCCGCTCGGTCAATGTTTCCCAGGGGTTAGTTACCAGCAGCACTAATTTGCTTGCCAACGGTTCGTTTAGCGCCGGCATGACGAATGGCTGGCACACCGACGACCCTGCCGACATCACCGCCGACAGCGGCAACAACGGCAGCTACCCCGAGCCGGCCAACGCTGTAAAACTGGTTTCAAACCCAGCCGGCACGCAAGGCCACCTGTTCTCGCCGGTGGTAAACGTTAACCAGGGCTTCACCTACCTGTTCAAAAATTTCCTAAATGTGCAAGCAATCAGCAGCGGCGAAGTGGCCTTCTACGTGGACGAATACAACGCCAATGGCGACTGGATTTCCGGCCAGTACCTGAAACGCGAAGTTAACCCGTTTGTAGAGGACATGAACTTTACCTACACGCCGAGCTCCGCCAACGTCAGCAAGGCCAGCTTGCAGGTAATTGTGGCCGGCACCGGCATCACCGCGTATTTGGATAGCGCGCAGCTGTTTACGCTGAATGGCACTGCCGAAATTCCGAACAACCTCATCGTAAACGGCACGTTCGACCAAGGCATCAACAGCGGCTGGAGCACCGATGCACCCGCAACTATCACCGCCGACAGCGGCAACAACGGCAGCCCGAACAACCCGATCAATTCGGTCAAACTTGTGGCTGCAGCCAACAACACGCACTTGTTCTCACCCCTCGTTCCGGTTACCGCCGGAGGCACATACAGCATTAGCAGCTACCTGAACGTTAAGGCGCTCGTAAGCGGTGAAGTCGCCTACTACATCGACGAATACGACACAAATGGTACCTGGATCTCCGGCCAATACAAGCTGGGCGTGCATGTCTTGGGCGCCACCAACGCTAGCTTCGGCTACACCCCCACCTCCGCCAATGTGGCCAGAGCCAGCCTGCAGGTAATTGTGGTGGGCAACTCCGGCATTACGGCCTACGTCGACGACGTCAGCTGGTACCCGAAATAATTACCGCAGCCACCCCTGTTATTTTGCAGCCCATGCTGCTACAATGAGGGGTGCGCGGGTGTGGTATAACGGTCATTACTCCAGTTTTCCAAACTGGCTACGGGAGTTCGACTCTCCCCACCCGCACCACAATTCGGCCCCGGTAGCTCAGCTGGATAGAGCAAGAGACTTCTAAGCTTTAGGCCGTTGGTTCGAGTCCAACCCGGGGCACCACATCACAGCAACAAGCCTGAATATGCCACCTCATCTACAAACAAGGCAGTATCCTCAAATGGCTCCGTACGCCAAAAAGCCCGGCGCCTATTCGTTAGTGATCAGTTCTTCGAAATCGCACATCAAACCCGGAGACACAGCTAGCTTAAGAATATTTATAAGTGGCTATGGCTTTATCAGGCAGCCAAAACTTCGAATCCAACCACCCTCTGAATTTTTTGTAGAGAAGGAGTCAAACATACTGTTTGATCTTGGCCCAGAGGATGGAGGATCTATTGTTACATGGGGGAAAACTTGCGAGCCCCTACTAGAGGATGGCATAACAATCTCTCTTGTTGGAGGTATTACTAAACAGGGCTGGGAAGAGCCAACCTTTATCATAGATGAGGGTAATGCCAACATAATTTTTACCGAATTCTCCACCAAAGGAAAGGCTCCTATTGAGCTTAATTTAAAGACAAGAGATAGCGTGAGACCGGGAACCCACACAGCCACTTTCGTATTAACATACTACAATGGGAGGGACTGGGTAGTACAGCACAACACATACAGCTTTCAAATCCTATCATGGTATGAACGGAATCAGGTGCCCGTTTGGGTTTCTGGCATAGTCGTCACTCTGATTTTATTCTTAATTACCCTCGTTGCGGATCATCACGGAATATTTACTCATAGCGCAACTCATTGCATGACGAGCAGCCGATAATAGGCTTTACACAGTTTGCTAGAATAAAAGTGTGGTGAATAAAACAAATAAGCGAGCGGCTCCAGGCACCAGGAAGACACTCTTCCGGTGGCTGGCGACGTTGTATGCATTTTGCGCGCTGGCGCTCATCCCTTGGGTGATCCGCTTAGGCGATATTTTGCCCAAGCGGTCGGTGTCGCCGCATTGGCATAGCGCGTGGGTCGGGCTGGATGTGATGCTCATTGCGGCGCTGGCGCTCAGCGCCTGGGCGCTGGTAAAGCGCTCGGCTTGGGCAATTATGACCACCTCTATTGTCGGCGGCATGCTGGTGCTGGACGGCTGGTTCGACCTGCTCACCTCCAGCCGCGGGCACGAGTTCGAAACCGCCGTGCTGTCGGCCATTTTTATAGAGGCGCCACTCGCTGCGCTCTCGTTTTGGATCGCCATCCGCTGCATTCGCGAACTCAATACCATGCCCAAAGTCCGTGCCCGCATAAGGGGTAGATTAAAACCCAAAAAAATGCTACAGTAGTTCCGTTACGGCGGGAATAGCTCAGTTGGTTAGAGCGTCTGTTTGTGGCACAGAAGGCCGTGGGTTCAAGTCCCATTTCTCGCCCCATGCAAAGCGGATCAAGCGGTGCTTGGTCCTTTTTGTTTGGTGATCATATCGAGCCGGTAAAGGCTGTAAATATCCCCACAGCCTCCAAAATAGGAGGATTTTATAGTCAACTATGTATGAAGGTGGGCATACTCTCGGCCAAACTCGAACCGGAAGACTTACATGAAAATCGTCGCTTGCTCGACGAGATTGCCTTAGCGGGGCATGAGGGTTTTGTTATCAATTACCGCCTTACGGCTGTCGGTCTTACGCGCCGCGGCCGGC
>DATGEW010000105.1:0-9600 GCA_035309745.1 Saccharimonadales bacterium (SeqCode) | reverse complement strand
CCCAATGCCTTCGCTACGGGCCGCGACCCGCGCCATGCCGCGGTCTGCGTCACCCAAGGATTGCTCGACATTATGGACGAAGAAGAGCTGCAGGGCGTATTGGCGCACGAACTGAGCCACATTAAAAATTACGATATCCGTGTGTCGATGCTGGCCTTTGCCCTCACCGCCGTTATTTCAGTCATTGCCGATGTTATTTTGCGCCTGGTGTGGTTCCGCGACGACGAGCGAGAGAATAACCAGGTGTTTTTGGTGCTGGGAATTGTGGCGGCTATTTTGGCGCCGCTCATCGCCACGCTCATTCAGCTCGCGGTGTCGCGCCGCCGCGAATATTTAGCCGATGCCAGCGGCGCACTCACCACCCGCTATCCGGAAGGTCTGGCCAGCGCGCTGGAAAAAATTGCCCGGACTGGCAGCGCGCTGAAGCGCCAAAACACGGCGACCGCCCATTTCTTTTTTGCCAACCCGCTCAAAGGGCACAGTATTACCAATCTTTTCAGCACCCATCCGCCTATTAAAGATCGTATTGCCCGCTTGCGCAGCATGGGTAGCCACGCCTAAACTATCAGCATGGTTCGTGTGCCTCAATTGATAAAAAAATGGTTTTCCCGGCCTGCACCAACGGCGCAGCGCCCCGGCCCGCGCAAACTAAAAGCCGAGCAGTACCATTCGTTTCACCTGCAGCGGCGTATTAAGCACAAGCGGCCGCCTTCGGTCGTACCCGGCGCATTTCGTCTGCTCACGACCGCATTCACGATGCTCGGACGGCGCTGGTGGGTCTTTGGCGGCTTGCTGGCGGTGTATGTGGTGGCCGATTTGGCCTTGGTGCAGGGCCTGAGCAGCTCCATCGACGCTTCCGGCATTAAGGGCTCGCTAGACGGCCTCTTTAAGGGTAACTGGTCGCACGTCGCAACCGGAGCTTCGCTCTTTTTGTATTTGCTGGGGGTGCAGGGATCGAGCGGCGGAAACGGCAGCCTCCAGTTTATGTTGGGGCTTATGCTGAGCCTGGCGATCATTTGGACGCTGCGCGAGACATACGCCGGCCGCAAAACGCGTATACGTGACGGCTACTACCGCGGCATGTATCCGTTTATCCCTTTTATACTGGTGCTCATTGTGGTGCTGCTGGAATGCGTGCCGCTGGCCGCCGGTATTTACGTGTACAACTTGGTGGCGTCGAACGGTATCGCGGCTACCGGCATTGAGCAGGCATTATGGATTATGCTTTTGGCGGGGCTCGCTTCAATCACGCTGTACATGTTGTGCTCGTCGATATTTGCGCTGTACATCGTATGTTTACCCGATATGACACCGATGCGCGCCCTTAAAAGTGCGCGGGCGTTGGCTAAATATCGTCGTTTTCTCATTTTGCGCAAGTTACTTTTCTTGCCGCTGGCGTTGTTTATTATAGCGGCGGCAGTCGTTATACCCGTCGGCATGCTGGCGGCGTCTGCGGCGCCGTGGGTGCTGTTTGGGCTCAGCGCCTTGTTTATCGCCGTGCTGCATAGTTATATGTATACGTTGTATAGGTCGCTGATATGAAACGACGTACCAAATCCCAAGCCAAAGAACGTATTGCCAAGCTGCGCGAACTGATTATCGACTATCGTTACCACTACCACGTGCTCGACAAATCGACGATGAGCGAAGCGGCAGCTGATAGTCTCAAACACGAACTAAGCGAGCTCGAAGCGGCTTTCCCAGAGCTCGTAACCCCCGACAGCCCGACGCAGCGGGTGGCCGGTGCTCCGCTGCCCGGCTTTACCCAGGTGCGCCACGCGACGCGGATGATTAGCCTGAACGATGTGTTCAACCGCGAAGAAGTCGTCGCCTGGATCGAACGCACCCAAAAACTCCTACCCGGCGAGCCTTTGGAATTTTTCGTGGATGTCAAAATGGATGGCCTGGCCTGTTCGCTGGTGTATGAAAACGGCGAATTTAAGCAGGCGGTCACGCGCGGCGACGGCTTGGTGGGCGAAGATGTAACCATGAACGTCCGCACGATCGACTCGGTACCGATGCACCTTCGGGCCGACGACCCCGCCATGAAATTATTCCTGCGCGGCCGAACCGAAATTCGTGGCGAGGTGGTCATATATAAGAAAGATTTTGAGCGCCTGAACGCGCAGCGCGCGGCCGAGGGCTTGCCTGTATTTGCCAATCCGCGCAACTTGGCAGCCGGCTCAATCCGGCAGCTCGACCCCAAATTGGCCGCGGCCCGGCCGCTGCGCTTTCGCGCTTGGGAACTGCTTCGTGACGACCCCGGCGAGGTTCCAACCAATATGTTCGCCTACGAGGCGCTGCGCAGCCTCGGTCTGGCGGCTAATAATCAGGCCGAAGTGTTTACCGGTATTGACGACATTATGCGGTTTGCCGACCGTTGGGAGCAATTGCGCCACGACCTGCCATACAACACTGATGGATTGGTCATAAAGGTTAACAACCGCGAACAGTTCGCCCGGCTCGGGGTGGTGGGCAAGGCTCCGCGCGGTGCGGTCGCATACAAATACGCCGCCGAAGAAGCGACTACCATCGTGCGCGACATCGTGCTCAGCATCGGCCGCACCGGCGCGGCCACGCCGGTAGCGGTATTTGACCCGGTGCAAGTGGCGGGCACGACCGTGCAGCACGCCAGCTTGCACAACGCCGACGAAATCGCCCGCAAAGATATCCGTGTGGGCGACACGGTAATTATTTTTAAAGCCGGCGACATCATCCCGCAAGTGTCAAAAGTGCTCACCAAACTCCGTCCTAAAACCGCGCACCCCTTCGATATGGAGGCAGAGCTGGCCCGCCAATATCCTGAACTGCAATTCGAACGCCCAGAAGGTGAGGCGGTATACCGCGTAAAAGGTGCCACCGGCAAGCTGCTGCTCAAGAAAGCACTGGAGCATTTCGCCAGCAAGGCGGCGCTGGACATCGACGGCCTCGGCGAAAAGAACGTCGTAGCGCTGGTAAATGCCGGGCTGGTGCACGACCTCGCCGATGTGTACACCATTACCAAAGAAGATTTGCTCAAACTGGAGCGCTTTGCCGAAGTATCGGCCAGCAATTTAGTGGAGGCGGTTCAGAAAGTGAGGCGGCCGGAGCTTCCGCGCTTCATTTACGGCCTCGGTATCCGGCACGTTGGCCAGCAGACGGCGATTGACCTTGCCGAGCACTTTGGCTCGCTCGCCAAACTCCAAAAAGCAACCATGGATGAACTGCTACAGGTAAGCGGCATTGGCGACATTGTAGCCGAAAGCATTCTGGCGTGGTTTGCCGACCCGGATAACGAGCGCCTCCTGGAAAAGTTCGAACAGCTGGGCGTAAAGCCGCACTACGAGTCGCGTGCCCGCGGCAAGCTGCACGGCAAAAGTTTCGTCATTACCGGCACGCTCGAGCACATGGACCGTGACGACGCCGCCGAAAAAATCCGTGCGCTCGGCGGCACGTTCCAAACGTCGGTCGGCAAAGACACGAGTTATCTGGTAGTCGGCAAAAATGTAGGCACCAGCAAGCTCGCGAAAGCCGAAAAGCTGGGCACGAAACAAATTTCGGAAGCAGCCTTGATCGATCTGCTACAGTAATATGTATGAAGATATATGAAACCGACGTTTGACCCCATCCTCAGCGAAAGTAAACTCCAGGCGGCCATCGAACACATTGCCAGGCGTTCGGTGGAGCTGGCGAATGTGGTGCTGAGCCGGGCGCTGCCGCTCGACACCATCTGCTTTTTTGCCCAAAGTCCCGAGGAGTACATTTTTTTGGAAAAGGCGGTGCTGGCCCGCGGCAGTGTTTCTAAATTCACCCACGGCGCTACGCTGTATGTGGATACCGACTTCATGGTAGGGCAGTGGCACATCAGCATATTTGGCGTGCGTACTCCCGACCCGACGCGCCCATGGCGGGGATACGGCGATTACCCGGTAGACGATTACCAGCAGCTCCTGGCGTCCACCCGGACCAATCCGTATGCCAAGGAGATCATCAGCGGCCGCGGCCAGTCGCTTTTGGAGTTAAAGCACCCCGATTTTGATGTGCTGGGTTATGTTGTTGATGCTCGCTCGCACCGTTAAACCGAAATGGAGGATATATGCCCGATGAAGCAATGCGCGAATGGCGGCTCGCCCGCGCCGAAACATTAGAATTGCTTGGCGCGCTCAGCGACCAGGACTTGCTATTCCGCCCGGTTGGCGCCAAATGGCAGCCGCTCTATTACCAGTTTGCCTGCATGGCACGCAGCCAGTTGGTGTACGCCCGCGCGCTCCAAACCGGCAAAATGGATTTCGCCTACTTCACCGACCCTATGCTCCCCGACAAACAGGTGCAAAACGATCAGGAGCGGCTGAAAGCGCTTTTTACACAGGCCGAGCGGGCCTGGCTCACCGCCGTCCAAACCGGCACGGGAGTGCAGTGGCCCGAATACACACTCAGCCTGCCGGCGCACATTTATCGGCTTATTTCGCACGAGCGGTTACACCATGGCCAGCTTATAAGCTACTTCACCATGGCTGAGCTCGAGCTGCCGGAACACTTTAAGCAAAACTGGGCCCTATAACGGCAATGAAAGACTGCACATTCATTACCGGCAACGAGCATAAGGCGGCATTTTTGGCCAAGTGGCTGGGTATGCCGGTGGCGCATCACAAATTGGATCTCGACGAAATTCAGTCGCTCGATCCGCACGTTGTTGTCGAGCACAAGGTCCGCCAGGCGTATGAGTTGTTGCATACACCCGTTATCGTCGAAGATGCCGGGCTTATTTTTACGGCCATGGGTCAGCTGCCCGGAACGTTCGTGAAGTGGTTCATCGAAGAGATCGGCTACGAGGGGTTGTTGCGCTTGGCGCACAGTCTGCCCAGCCGCGAAGCGATTGGCCGCGTCTGCTACGGCTTGTTCGACGGCCGCGCCGTGCATTTTTTCGACGGCGAAATGCACGGCAGTATAGCCGACGAAACCCGGGGAACCGGCGGTTTCGGGTTTGACCCCATCTTCGTAAACGATGGTTTTACCAAAACGCGCGCCGAAATGACCGAGGACGAATATGCCGCCACCTCCTACCGTACGCCAGCCATCGATAAGCTCCGCGCTTTTTTGCAAACATACCGCGCTTGACAAAGCACGAGTAACGGTTATGCTAAAAGTAATTCGTGCGCTTCCGGCGATAAGACAGCGGTACCCACCATTCATCCTTGTCGCCATGGGTGGGCGCGCATGATGGAATGAGTACGCCCAGTTAACCGGGTCGCTACTTTTATTTTTGCGGCCCGTCTGCTAAAATAACCCTGTTACGTACCCATTTGGGGCATTAGCTCAGTTGGCTAGAGCGCCTGCATGGCATGCAGGAGGTCAGGAGTTCAAGTCTCCTATGCTCCACCAGTTTTGATACATTATGCAAGCGGACACCCGCTTGCTTTTTTGTTCGTTTTTTGTGATTTATGTCACATTTCGTAGACAGATATACAACAGAGTGCTATGTTGCAAGTATACGACGCATTTTCGGTGGAGGGTAACATAATCGGCGTCGCGAGGGGGAGTAGGTATGGCAGTAACACATCCACGAAATGTAGCAAATAGATTTAAAGGTCCCAACCAGGCAGGTGAGGGGCCCTTTTTTGATGCGAAAGGGCAACAAGAACCGGGCGTTAGGGCTCCGTATGTTGGTGTGGTAGAATCGCCGAAGCGGTGGAGTACTCGTCGTAAAGTCTGGACAGCGGTAGGTAGCGCGGCGGCTCTTACGCTTACGGTTGGAGCGGTATGGGCGGGCGCACAGGTGGCGGATAATGAGAAGAGCGATACGCATACTACGGGTTTAGGCCGTCGTCTACCTGCGGCAGCTCCTATGACCTCTCCGTCTCCGAGCTCTCCGGCTTTTGCTCCGTCGCCAGCCGCGCCGGCTATTGTGGAGAGTCCCGACGTTACGGGACAGCGTCTTATATATCCCGCTAGTTATGTGTGCCAGAATACCCCTACCGAGTATGTAAGCGCATTACTGGGTGTCCCCGCGCAACAGTTGCGAGGATGTGTGTCAGAGACTGAAGAAAGGCTCGAACAATATACGCAAGGGCAGGTGTACGTGCTTAGCGAAGGCCTATGGACGGTAGCGGGAGATCCTGCTAAGGGCGTGCGCGTACAAGTGGAATATGATCAAGGGGGCAACACTA
This sequence comes from Saccharimonadales bacterium (SeqCode), assembly GCA_035309745.1. Classification (GTDB taxonomy): domain Bacteria; phylum Patescibacteriota; class Saccharimonadia; order Saccharimonadales; family UBA4665; genus PMNU01. The sequence continues at coordinate 3,454 of DATGEW010000105.1, read as the reverse complement.
TAACAAACGACGGTAACGACCCGAACAACACTGCCTTCAATGTGGTTCCCGCCACTGGCCACAGTTACTTTGGAGAATTGAACCAACAGACAGGGCATATGGATGTGTTCTTTCCCCCTAGGCCGGGAACCGGCGTAGCTGGCTCCACCGACCTGCTGACGATACAACCGAGTCCGATCGTGCCTCCTACTTCGGCTACGATGCCCGCCCTTAACACGTTTGCAACCAATGAATTTCTTGCATTGCCGGGCGTGCGCGCTAGTTAAGCCCTGTATCACTGACAAAAGAAGTGTGCTATCCTGTTAAGCGATTAGGGGTATTAGCTCATTTGGTAGAGCGCCTGCATCGCACGCAGGAGGTGGGCGGTTCGAATCCGCCATACTCCACCACAATTCGTTTATTGGAACCGTTGGCCGGTTCATAATTTTAGCTGGGTGCATAATAAAACAGGAGCCGCTATCGACTCCTGTTTTCGAATGCTAGATGCTGCGCGATAATTACAGCAGTTGCCGGCTTCCACCCTTGCGGCCGGCGGCACTCGCTTTTTCGCGGTCGTTGGCGAAGTTGCCGCCGCTTTTCTTGCCGGCGCGGCTGGCTTTTTCGCGGTCGTTCTTAAAATTGCCGCCGCTCATTTGGCCCCCTTTGCTGGCAATTTCGCGTTGCCTTTCGGCGTCCATCGCCGCGAACCCGCGGTTGCTTTTCGCCATTATGCCCTCCTTATGCTTACATAGCCTCATCAGATTATCGTGCGCCACCGGCGTGTACTATAAAAAATGTTACCGCACATATGCGTATCGTCGAGTTGACGAACCGGTAATAAACGGGTACATATAAGCATATGCAAGAAGCAATCGTCGCAGACAAGTTGCAGGTTACGCGCGGGCCGCTGCGTGTGTTGCAACAGATATCGTTCAGCCTGGAGCCGGGCAAAATTACCGGGCTCATCGGTCCGAGCGGCTCGGGTAAAACCACGCTTATGCGCGCCATTGTCGGCGCCCAAAAAATAACCAGCGGCAGCCTGCGCGTTGCCGGCCTGCCTGCAGGCAGCAAACCGTTGCGCCGGGTTATAGGCTACCTCACACAGAATCCCGCGGTCTATGACGACCTCACCGCCGCGCAAAACGTGGCTTATTTTTCCGCAATTTTGGGTTGCCCCCGCACGGAAGTCGCCCGCGTGCTGCGCGAAGTAGACCTTACTAAGCAAGCCCATCAACTGGTGGGTACGATGAGCGGCGGCCAGCGGGCGCGAGTGAGTTTGGCGGTGGCGCTCCTCGGCGACCCGCAAGTTTTGGTGTTGGATGAACCGACCGTCGGGCTAGACCCGGTTTTGCGTAAGCACCTGTGGGAGCTCTTCCGCAATCTGGCTGCCGAAGGCCGTACCCTACTTATTTCCAGCCACGTTATGGATGAGGCCGAGCAGTGCCCGGAGCTGCTCTTGCTGCGCGACGGCAAACTCCTCAGCTACAGCTCCAAAGAAGCCTTGCTGCGAAGGACCAACACGCGCACCGTGCACGATGCGTTTTTGCAGCTGGCAGGAGGTGGCAAATGAGCCCCCGCCGTACGCTCGCTACCTGCAAGCGGGTATTGTTGCAGCTGCTGCACGACCCACGTACGCTGGCGCTCATGCTTGTCGTGCCGTTGGTGCTGCTGGGACTGCTCGCGTGGGTGTACCACAACACCCGGGTGTTCGATTCGATCGGCGCGCCGCTGCTGGGCATCTTCCCATTTGTGGTAATGTTTTTGGTTACGTCGGTAACGACACTGCGTGAACGTTCATCCGGCACGCTGGAACGCCTACTGACCATGCCGATGGGCAAACTCGATATGTTGCTCGGGTATGCACTCAGCTTTGGCATGCTGGCAATTGTACAGGCGGTTTTGGCCAGCGAGGTCGCGGTCCACGCCTTCGGGTTACATGTGGCTGGCCCGGAGTGGTTTTTGGTAATGGTGGCCCTGGCAGATGCGCTCCTGGGCACGGCGCTCGGTTTGTGCACGAGTGCCCTGGCGCGTACCGAATTCCAAGCCGTGCAATTTTTGCCGGCGTTTATTCTGCCACAGTTTTTGTTATGCGGCTTGTTGGTTCCGGCAGGCGCATTGCCGACGGTACTGCGCTGGGCTTCCGACTGTTTGCCGCTCACTTACGCCGTCGATGCCATGCAGCATCTGACGCGCGAAAGCACCCTCACGCACCGCACCATCTTCGATGTTGGCATCGTGTTGGCCTTTGGGCTGGCGGCCATATTGATAGGTGCGGCGACACTCCGCCGGCAGACCAAGTAGCGCCAACACTGCCGGTATCTGTTACAATACCTGCATGCAGATGCGTACACTTATGCGAAGACCTTTTCTGTATTGGTATGTTGCGGCTGCCGCGCTGCTAGTGGTGGCTGGCGGCATTTGGTGGAATAAGGTGAGTACCGATCCCCACCACGTGTTTTGGGGCATGGTGCACCAAAGTTTGAGCACCCAGGCCGTAACCATTCAAGCATCCCAGCAGGCAAACGGCACCAGTGTGAAACAGACAGTGCAATATTCGCTGGGCGCAACCAATATGAGCCATGCAATAACCACGTTGAGTCAGCCCGGCACGAGCGTTACGGACGAAATGATCGGCACCCCGGCAGCCGACTTTACCCGGTATGTAGATATCAACACCACCCAACAATCGCAGAGCGGCAAACCGCTCGATTTTTCCAAGGTGCTGGGCGTATGGGCAAAGAGCGATACCACGACTGCTGCGCGCAGCGGCGGGACGGCGGTGCTGTTATCGCAGGCGGTGCTGGGTACCGGCCTGCCGCTTGGCGGCGTTGCTGTCCCGATTGCCAATTTGTCTCCAGATTTGCGCGCCAAGCTCGAAGGCCAGATCCGCGGCCAAAATGTATACCAGGTCAACTTCGCGACGGTTAAAAAATCCCAGCAGCATGGCCGCGAAGTGTACACCTACGATGTGACCCTGCAACCTATTCTGTACGCCAGCATGCTCAAGCGTTATGCCCAGTACGTCGGGATGCATAATCTCGACCAGCTCGATGTCAACAGTTTTGCCGGCCAGCAGTCGTTGGCCCTGCAGTTGACAGTGGATGTGCGGTCGCATCATTTGGTAAGCGCCAGGGCAGGCAATAGCGCCGGCTCTACCACGCAAACCTACACCAGCTACGATGTGCCGGTGCGCGTAAGTTTGCCCAAAAACGCCGTTTCGGCCACCGAGCTGCAGACTCGACTGAGCAATTTGCAAAAATAACCCTGCACGTCGCGGCTGACAGAACATCGGCCTCGAGCGTATAATAGAGACAATGCAAGTTGTTGTCGATTCGCTGCTTACCGCGTACGAAGCGCAAGGCAAAGGTTCCCCTATATTGTTGCTGCATGGATGGGGAGACCGTGCCGCCGGGCTCAAGCAGTTGCAGGCGGCGCTCGCCAAGCACCACAAAGTCATTGCGCTCGACCTGCCCGG
>DATGEW010000104.1:0-7147 GCA_035309745.1 Saccharimonadales bacterium (SeqCode) | reverse complement strand
AGGTGTTGCCAACGCAGTGGATTACTACAACAACGAACGCATCCACACCGCACTCAAGATGTCGCCACGAGCCTACGCCAGAACCCTAGCTACGCCGCGAAAACATCTGAAGGCTGTGTTCGGGAAAAGGGGAGGTTGACACAGGTTATGGTGAAGCTGCCGTTCACTCGGGCTATCTACCATATGAGCCATAACTTTCTTTGGACCTAGTTCTATTGTTTCGGCAAAGGCCAAATGAATAAAACCTGTTGTGGCAAACAGCAGCCGAACCTGATTGGCCAGTTCTTCAGCAGGAAGCTCAGAAAGAAAACGACTCATTAAAGTAAGATGCGAGGGTAAGTCATCATATGCCGTACCAACTTCTAGCGGCGGTATCTCCAAAGTAAAAAGATATAGATGCTTCACTCCTTCATTTGCCGTGCTTTTTTAAGGAGGAGCCAGCCACCCCAAAGGCATATACCGCCAACAATCTGCGCTCCCACAAAGACCCCAATAATCATCAACCACACACCCCACTCCAGAGAGCCAAATCGTGAGGCAACATATCCTAAAAACAAATAAACACAGCCTGCAAGCGACGCTAACGCGCCTATGACAAACAATACGCCTACCGCTACGCCGCGCAATAGCTTCTTCATCATAAAATTTTACTACGTTGCGCCTTGGGCATCTAGGCCTTCTTTACAGAAAAAGCCCTTCATGAGAGGAGCTTACCGGATGTGTCGTGGTGAGCCTAACGACTACTCAGGTCGAAACCCTCTTTGGTGAGCTGGAATATATTGAGCCGAGACTGAAAGCACTAGGCGTTAAGGTGTAGTTGTCTACTTGTAGAGCTGGCCATGTGTACCGACAGCTACGAACAGGACACTATTATCATCAATTATTTTATAGTGAGCGCGCCAGTCGCCGCCAAAGCTAATGCTCCTGAAGCCCGTCCATTCGCCCGTCAACGGATGATTATATAAGTCTGAATGATAGGGCTCGTCCGCGAACAACAACAAAGCTTCTTTTAGTCGTTTTTTCTGTGCAGGTTTTAAGCTTACAGCTTGTTTGTGGAACGACTTATGAAAATCGATGATCATAGCGTATCGAGATAGGCCCTGAGCTCAGCATGGTTAGTAGTTCTAGTAATGTTTTTGCCGGCCTTATAGTCAGCCATAGCATCTTGCATAATCTTTTCAAGATAAGGAGTAGGTTCTAGGTTAGGCGTAAGCACCACGCGACCCTCCTTAACGGCTTGTTTAAGGATTACTGTCACAAAGGCACTCACAGACAGACCCACGGAGTTCGCAAACTCCGTGACTTCTTTCTTTGTATCCTTGTCGGTTCTAATGCTCAATAATGCATCACTCATAATGATTACATTGTATAGCGTTTGTAATCATTAGTCAAGTCAGCTGCGCATCCACACCTACTGTGAATCGAACTCTTTTTGATCTGTGGATTGCATTATGGTGAACCTAGACCACTCGGTTTATAAACAAATTATTCCTGAAATTATCAGGTGGTGCGAGGCATTAAAACCAATCTTTTTAGAAACTGTGATTGGTTTTTAATGGTAAAATCAAGAAAATGGTCATAAAAGATAATGCCGTCAAAGACTACATTGCTTCACTCAATGATGAGCAAACCTTAAAAGATACGAATGTGCTGCTCGAGATGATGCAGCGTATCAGCGGACAACAGCCAAAACTATGGAACGTAGGGACTCTGGGCTTTGACACCTACCACTATAAATATATTACTGGGCGTGAAGGAGATAGCTTTGTTATTGGTTTCTATCCAAGAAAAGGCAAAGTAACCGTTTACCTTATGGACGGCACTGCTCGCTACTCTGAATTGCTTACGAGGCTAGGTAAGCATACTACTACTGGCTACTGCATCTACATCAAGCAGCTTGGCGATATAGAGTTATCAATCCTTGAACAAATTGTTCGAGAGTCATATGCATACATCAAGTCGTTGGCTCAAAATGGACCTATAGACCGCATTCTTTGGCAAACTGAAAAATAATCTTTCCATCAAATGCATATAGCCCGGCAAACTCATTTGCAGCCGAAGGCATAGCGAAATAGAATTCGCTAACAGATGAGGTTTGGCAACAAACTTATAGAAATAGAAATTTATAATCAAATCTTATCTGTAATATTCCTATGGTGACCCCACGGGGATTCGAACCCCGGTTGCCGGGATGAAAACCCGGTGTCCTAACCATTAGACGATGGGGCCACGAGCGGAGGTCATAATTTTGTGCTTTTCATAAAATTATGTACCGAGCACGTGGGCGCATCTGCGAAGCAGATGGGGGGCCTTGAGTGGGTCAAGGCGTTGGCGGCGCGCAACCCACCTATTTTACCATAACAGAGGTACTCACGCTAGACTTACCTGTAGAAAAGAAAATCCCCCGTCTAAAAGACGAAGGATTTTCAAGAGTTCTAGAGCGGTCAGTCAATGCTCGTTACTAGCAACTGTAGCACATCTCGGCGATATTGGCTACCGCTTATCCACAGGTCTTACAAAATTTCGCTTGCTTCGGGCGCGGCCGCAAGGGTGGCGGCGCGGCGCAGGCGGCGGCTCAGGAAGAACTTGTGGGCGAAGAATGCAGTAATTGTCGTGCCTGCGAACAGGGCTATAACGCTGCCCGGTCCCGTGTTCACCAACTGAGTGGGTGGCGTTTGCGGAGGCGTACACTGCGGGCTGCCCATGGGAATACCCGGCTGACAGAAGCCACAGGTGGGCGAGTTCGGTGCTTCGTTTTCGTGACCTGGCACGGTACATTTCGGCTGCTGCTTGGGCGTGACGGTGGCGGTACAATGGCCGCTGTCGCTCTTTACGCCTTCCAAGGTGTTGAAATACACCGTAACTTTCACTGTATGGCTGTTCTGGTCGGTAAAGGTATACTCCTTGAAGATGTTGCCGTTTGAGTCTTTGGCATCCACGCCTGCCGTAGTCTGGGTGTTGTCCAGAATGAAGTCGGCGTTCTTAACCGTGGTGTGGCTGTCTTGTGCGGTCTTGATCGTAAAGCGGAAGGTGTTGTCGTCGACGGCAGTCGCAACGAGCGCGGTACATACGAACATCGGCGGCGTAAAGGTAATGTGCTTTTTGCACGTCTCTACCGAGGAAGCAATTTCGTGGCCGCCCGGCACACTGGCGTAGACCGTAACGGTGACGTCGGCGTCTTTGGTAAAGGTATGCTCAACACCGGTGGTTAGACTGGTTTCTTGCACATCGGTGTTGGTGTCGCTAAAGTGGTACACCACGCGGGTAAACTTAGCGTTGCCCATAAATGAGGCGCTGGTAGTAAAGGTGTACATGTTGGGGTTGTCTTTGCTTTGTGCGGCATTCAGCGCCTGGCAAGTCACGCTGCTGGGGACTTTGTTGCCGCCCACAACGTTCCCGCAAGGGTTCATGATGGCAGCTTGGGCGGTGCCGTTGGCATCGAACATGACCATCACAGGGATGGAGGTAACATCCGAAGCAAACGAGTACTGCGGCGCAGAGTAATAATAGGTGTTACCGGCAATGTTTACCGGATGACGTACGCTGCTCGACAGGCCCATGCTGGTACGACCCATGGTCCAGGCGTTGATAATAACGGTGTCGCCGTGCACTACCACCGTGCCGTCCTTGTTAATGACGCCTTCTTGAGCGCTCGACGCGAACTGGTCGTATTGGCTTACCGGCAAACCGCCGTAGTTATATATAGCCTGCAGGTCGCCGGGAACATTATTCCGGGCATCGGCCACCAATTCCTGGGGGTTAGCCGCGCCACAGTCACCCGCGTTAGGGTACGGCTGGTAGTCGATAGAGTTGTGGTCGCAGTCGCGCGATACCTGGGCAGACGAATGGCCGCGCATACTTAAGCCCAGCCCCACAGAGCCGACCATTGCCAGTGAAAAAATCGCACCGATAACCAAATGCTTGGCGCTCGGACGACGAATAGTTTGTAGTATCGTACTTATAAACGACATAGGGAACCACCTCCTCGTGTTTCATCTGTTATATTAACATAACAGATTTAAATTGTCAACTCCCACCTTGCCTATGTTTTCGTTTTGTCCATAGTAGCAGAGGGTACTATAGGCAGGCAACTCAAAATATCATGGCAATGTAGGGCGCTAAATGGTTAAATAAAAGATTAAGCCTAGACAAAAGGCGAACCTGAACGAACGCCCGGCATAAACCCTGGCTCGATTTTAAGGCTGCGCAGGAAATGCGTTCCGCACACCAGGAGTCAAGTCAAGTTTGCCGCCCATCCTGCAATCATTCAATTTGAAGCGATATTGGCGCGGCACACCACCTTCGGCGGAATGATCGACTTCTTCCACTTGGATCACCTCCACGCGCACTCGATCTGCTAAGCTGGGGTCCATACCCAGGGCTTCCGCCAGCTTGGGCGCCATTTGGAAGGCATAGCATTCCGTTTTAGATTCGTCTCCCTGATTAAACAGGGAGTGGACAGCCTCGTGCGCCGCCGTTCTTAACGCTTCGCGGGCTCTGGCCGTTCTGAGGTTATCATAACCGGGAGCCGACTCGTCGAAATCTGCAGCGGTGAGCGGTTTGGCGCGCAGGTCCGATAGAATATCGCAGGTACTCTGACTAAGCCAGATTGTTTTAGTGAGCGGGACGCCGAGTGACCGCAATGTAGAGGGAGGATACCAGGGTAAAAGCGAATCCATACCAGCAGGTGACTCACATATAACCGCTGCACCACTGGTGTGAAATGCGACATCTAGAGCCTGCCCGAGCTCCCGTTCCTGTGCGGTAGCGTGGCGAGCGACAAGATCGCCGGCAATGTTGTGGACAGCTCCCCCACCCAAAGCCAGCGTCAAAACTCCAACAGCTAAAGTCACACGTCGCCCATGCGTCTTGCGCGCAGAACGCTCCATAGAAGTAGACATATATATTATTATAACATATATCTGCCCTATTTCCACCTTACCTGGCATGCCGCTATCTTGACAATCTACGACTAATGTACCATAGTACACTTACTATCTTAATTATAGGGGTTACTATGGCACTTACCGCACCATTAACAGCAGCAATCATTGTTGCAAACCTTAATATTTCCCGTCCGGTCGACCCCATTCAGCTGGGACTCGATCATTTTGGTGACAACGCCGCACCAGAACGGGTAGCACTACTCCACGCATACGGTGAAGACGAGGAAACATTCGGGGTGGCACACACGGCGTACCTTGATAAGCTTGCCGAAACAGCGATTTTAGTATGCACCGCCACAGCTCCTGAAAGGATGCAACCTTCTGACGGTCCAAACGACGTCGTGCCATTAGGGGTGGCGTGCCGGGGTATAGCCAGCCTAATCCGTCGCGAGCGATCTGCCCGCTTTGAAACCCTCGAGCACTGGTATGGCCAGCTGACCGGCGCCCGCAGACGCTTTGCTGTAGATATCCGAAAAGAGGGCCCAGTAGAACGAATAGCTACGGGCATGGGTCTGGATAGGCCCGGCTACATCTATGAGGTTACTGACCCGGAGCGTGCTTCAATCGAACGGGCCGTAAACGATGGCGTCATGGATGCCCACAGTCAAGGAGCTGAGCAGAGGCTTGAGAAAGTCGGCTTCAAAGTAATTTCCGGCATTGTCGTACCACAAATTAGCCAAGAGAACACAGCCTACCTGGACGCGATCGCAGCAAGAAGCAAGTAACAGCGAGGATCGTGGGCGGGCGGCTACAGCAGGTTTACTCAGTTCACTTGCCTTTGACATCCGCAGTGGTGACACTGGCCTGACGTGCCTGCTCCATAAGCGGCGCTTTCGCAAAGGTGAAGCCGAAGGTGCTGCCGCGGTTTTCGGTGCTCCTAAAGATAACTGCCCCACCCTGCGCCACGATAACCTTCTTGGCCATAAACAGGCCCAGGCCGGTGCCATCGGGCCGGGCGCGTTTGGCGTTCGGGGCGCGGTAAAATTTGCTGAACAAGTGATGTTGCTCGTGCCGCGGCACGCCAATGCCGTCATCCACCACTGTAAATTCAATGCTTTGCGGCTTATCGACAAGGTTGATTTCGATATGCCCGCCGCTCGGCGTGTAATATACGGCGTTATCAATAAAGTTCATGATGACCTGGCGGAGCTTGGTCTCGTCGAGCATCAGCGTCGGGAAATGCTCCGGCCGGTGGTACGTGAGGGTCAGATGCCGCCCTTTTACCGTCTCGGTGAGTTGCTCGACTTCTTCCTGAATAACCCGAGCAAGATTGCACGGCACCGGCTCAATCACAAACTTACCGGTACGCAGCCGCGACACATTCAACAGGTCGGAAATAAGGTACACCATCCGCTGCGAGCTAATAAACGACTGTGTCAGCAGCTTGCGCTGCAGCGCCGTTATCTTGCCGGCGTCGCCATCCAGCACCATGCTCACATACCCCTTCACACTGGTAAGCGGCGTACGCAGTTGGTGGCTCGCCATGCTAATAAAGTCATCTTTGGTATCGTTGAGCTTCCGAAGCTTATCATTCACCCGACGCAGATTGCGCGTTGCCTCGGTAACTTTTTCCTTCAAGGTCAGGTTAAAATTCTCGATCTCTTTAAATCGGAGGGCGTTTTGCAAACCGAGAGCGAGCTCATCTGCGACCCCCATAAGCAACCGCTGGTCGGTATGGGTATATGCGCTGCCGGAACGGCGCTCCCCCAAAAAGATGAAACCTAGATCTTCATGGGTGGTTCGTAAATGGACCACTGCAGCGACATTCCTTCTACGCAGCTCGTTAGAAAGTGCAACCGCATGCACATCCGCCAAGCCTTCAGTAATAATTACGCCTTCTTGCAGCAACTCCAAAGATTGAATCAACTTGGCATCCTCGGCGTGCTTACCGTCTGCAAACAACTCAAACCTTATAAAAGACGGTCGAATAGAATCGGCCAACATTTGCTGTGAACGATCGATAATTTCTTTAATATCGACTGTTCCCACTAAAAAACGACTTAAATTATCGAGCACATCCTGTGGGTCGTAGTAGTCACGATAGAAAAATCTATTGGTAATTTTATTAAAGTAATTCTGCAACGGCCGCAATAGCAGAGCTACGATCAGCGTAATAAAAACCAGGGCGGCCAGTGTACCCTTTTGCAGCGGAGCATGCAGCAGATAGGTCGAGGACAGCACCGCCATCCCTACATATACAA
>DATGEW010000103.1:0-11106 GCA_035309745.1 Saccharimonadales bacterium (SeqCode) | reverse complement strand
AGGCGCGACAAGTAGCCGGAGCGGGTATGGCGTTACTCGAACTCAGCCAGGGGGCACGCCTTGATGACGAAGAAGCTATACGTCTTGCGCTGAGCGAGCAGCAGCGCGCTCCACAATTGCGTTGGGAACTTCGAAAAATTGAGGCTGCAAAGCTGTATGACAGACTGCGCTCACGGATTCTACCCGCTGCGATTAGCTCGGCAAAGGCAAGACAAGGGGCTATTCAGGAAGGCTACATCACTCCAGCTGATGCCATCTTATGTACATATGTTGATCCTGACACTTCGTTTACACCTGCTCAAGGAGCCCGCGAGAGTACGGTGCGCGCCCTACACCAATTGCGGAGCGATCTAATTGATCTCCGAGGGACGCCCTCCCAGCGTCACCCGTCGCGCGGGGCATTTGTGAGTGGGGTCTTTAGCCACTACAGGCATCGCCCCACTATGACTGGGCGACTAAGCGCCGAAAAGGCACCCGTGCCAAGCCCCGCAGTATATGATTCGCGTACCGGCGCAGAGCAAGCAGTGCGTGTCGCATACCTTTCAGAAGTACTGGCAAAAGGAGAGGCTCCTAATACCCCAACTGAGGTTAAACTACGCCGCCAAGCAATCCTCGTGGATGCAACGCAACCAGGGCGTGTTGACAGGCATGCTTTGAGCCCCCAAATCAGGACGCGAGCCGAACTGGTAGCAGGTTCCCGGGAGGCGCTCGCTCAATACGAGAAAGGCGTCCTCGCTATCCTAGAGCCGTACCGTACTCTTATCGAACAGCGTCAAGCTGCAGATCGACGGGCATCATGGCGAGGAACTCTGCCGGCCGAGTAGACGGTAGGCACATGAGCAAATCTCTGCTATAATATATAGGAAGTGTGCCGGTGTTCTTCGTAGTGCCGACCAACATTAAAGTAACAAGGAAGAAACATATTGCATTATGGCGGGCAAGTACAAAATCGAAGATTTACGCAACATTGGTATTATCGCGCATATTGATGCGGGTAAGACCACTACAACCGAAGGTATTTTGTACCGCACCGGGCTGAAGCACAAGATTGGCGAAGTGCACGGCGGCGACACCACCACCGACTACATGGCTCAGGAGCGCGAGCGCGGCATCACTATCGTGAGCGCAGCGGTGACCTGCTACTGGAAGGGCAAGCAAATTAACATTATCGACACTCCCGGCCACATCGACTTTACCGTGGAAGTGGAGCGTTCTTTGCGCGTGCTCGACGGCGCCGTGGTAGTGTTCGACGGCAAGATGGGCGTGGAAAGCCAGAGCGAAACCGTGTGGCGCCAGGCAGACAAGTATGGCGTGCCGCGCATCTGCTTTATCAACAAAATCAACCAAACCGGCGGCGATTTCTACAAATCGCTCGAGAGTATTCACAACCGTTTAAGCAAGCGCGCCTTCCCGGTGCATTTGCCGATCGGCTTCGAACAAGGCATTAACGGGGTTGTTGACCTCGTAAGCATGAAAGCCTACACCTACAAAGAATATGCCGACCACGAACTTATCGAAGGCGATATTCCGGCCGACATGATGGACCAGGTGAAGAAATACCGCAGCCTGCTCATTGAAAACGCCGTTGCCGAAGACGAAGCGCTGCTCGAAAAATACTTTGAAGTGGGCGAAGACGGCCTGAGCGAAGACGAAATTAAGCAGGCAATCCGTAGCGCCGTGCTGTCGGGCAAGTTTTACGCCGTAACCGGCGGCGACGGCCGTGGCGTGATCGTCGAAAAAGTGCTTGACATGGTAGTAGAATATCTGCCCGCACCGACCGACCGCAGCACCAACTGGGGCACGCACCCCAAGACCGGCGAAGAGATCGAGCGCAAGCACACCGAAAGCGACCCGTTTGCGGCTTTGGCCTTCAAGATTACTACCGACCCGTTCGTGGGCAAGCTGGCCTACTTCCGCGTGTATTCCGGCAAGGTGGTAGCCGGTTCGTACGTCTTGAACAGCTCCACCGGCGAAAAAGAGCGCGTCGGGCGTATCGTGCGTCTGCAAGCCGACAAGCGTGAAGATGTTACCGAGGTCACCGCTGGCGACATCGCCGCCATCGTAGGCCTGAAGGGCACAACTACGGGCAACACCTTGTGCGACCCGGGTAACCCCATCGTGCTCGAAAGTATTACCTTCCCCGAGCCTCCCGTTTCCATTGCTATCGAACCCAAAACCAAGGCCGACCACGACAAAATGGGCATTGCCCTCAGCCGTCTGGCCGAAGAAGATCCGACCTTCCGGGTAAAGACCGATGAAGAAACCGGGCAGACCATCATCAGCGGTATGGGCGAGTTGCACCTGGAGATCATCGTCGACCGCATGAAGCGCGAATTTAATGTGGAGGCCAACGTTGGCCAGCCGCAGGTGGCCTACCGCGAAACCATCCGCAAAGACGGCGTCGAAGCCCAAGGCAAGTTCGTCCGCCAGAGCGGCGGCCGTGGCCAATACGGTGACGTCTGGCTCCGCCTGTTCCAAAACGAAAAGGGTGCCGGCTTTGAGTTCATAAACAGCATTAAGGGTGGTGTCGTCCCCGGTGAATACATTAAGCCGATCGAAGAAGGCGTAAAAGAAGCCATGGCCAACGGCGTTATTGCCGGCTATCCGGTGGTTGACCTGCGCGTCGAACTGTACGACGGTAGCTACCACGAAGTTGACTCTTCCGAAATGGCCTTCAAAATCGCCGGAAGCATGGGCTTCCAGGATGCTTTCAAAAAGGCCAGCCCGGTACTGCTTGAGCCGATTATGAAGGTCGTGGTCGTCACCCCTGAAGAATTCATGGGCGACGTCATTGGCGACCTCAACAGCAAGCGCGGCCGCATCGAAAGCATGGAGGATCTGACCGCGGGCATTAAAGAAATCACCGCGTTCGTTCCTCTTGGTGAAATGTTCGGCTATACCACCAACCTCCGCAGCATGACCCAAGGCCGCGCCAGCTCCAGCATGGAACTCGACCACTACGAAGACGTCCCGCCGAACGTCACCCAGGCAATTATCGCTAAGAACGCCAAATAGCCACCACTGATAAAGGAAAATTTTATGTCAGCAGAACTCGGACGTCACGAAGTTGCTAGCGAGTCGCCAGACCGACTTGCAATATTACGAGGCATTATTGACGCGCTTGATGAGAGAATTGTTGAACTCGTCGCTTTACGCATGGATACCGTTATAGAAATTGGCCGAGTGAAGGAAGCACGTGGCGAACCTGTCTTTGTACCAGGACGCCATGCACAAGTTGTGGAGCATTACATGGATGCTGTTCCTGAAGGAAGTGCGATGACACGCAGCGACGCAGTAGACCTAAGCGAGATAATCCAATCAAAGTCTCGGGCTGCCCAATTAGGCGACAGACTTGCTGGAGGTGGGATGGCGAATAGAGATCCGGAAGCGGCATATGCAGAGTTGCTCGCAAACGACGCCACTCTCCTCGAAATGCATGACGGCAAAGCAGTCCCAGGAATTTTCGATACGCAAAAAGCCGCAGAGTAATTGTGCATACCATACTAGTATGCTAGTATATAGACTATGTCCGATTTTGGTGAAATTGTAACCATCATCCACGCCATACAAGACCGAGATATACTCGAGGACTTTCTCTTAGGCATTACCACTCCCAAGGAGCGTGCCGAATTTGCCCAGCGTCTTGAAATTATAAAAGGACTTATTGCGGGCGTCCCTCAAACAAGGCTAGCCAAAGATTTAGGCGTTGGCATAGCCACCGTCACGCGCGGATCCAAAGAGTTGGCCCAGGGTAGATTTAAAATACTGCGAGCCGAACGTCATGAGTAAATATCTTGTCGACATAACGTGCTGCGCCATCACGCCTGTTTGGCCCTGGCGTTAATACCTCCTTCTCGCCTCTAACTAGTCAATAAATCGAAGAAAAAGAGTGAATATGCAATATTTTAGTTTTGGCGGTCATCAGTTATCAACTATTTTTAAAGGTAACTGGCAACTCGCTGGCGGTCACGGAAATATATCTCATAGTCAGGCTATCGAGGACCTCTTTGCCTATGCACAGGCTGGAGTCAATACATTCGATGTAGGAGATATATACACGGGAGCTGAGGAGCTGCTTGGCGATTTTTTGAAGCAGTATAGAAGACGATATGGCGCCGCTGAGATGCAGAAATTGCGGGTACACACCAAATTTGTACCCGATCTCAACGCTCTGGCAGACTTAACGAAGCAGGATATACGCACGGTCATTGAGCGGTCGCTGAGACGTCTGGGACTAGAACAGCTACACCTTGTACAGTTTCACTGGTGGGATTTTAGCCAAGGCGATTACACCCAGGCCGCTCTGCATCTGGATGACCTGCGCCGGGAAGGGTTAATTGCCACGCTTGGGCTGACAAACTTCGACTGCCAGCACACAGAGGAACTTCTTTCAGCGGGAGTACCCGTACGGTCAAACCAGATTCAATTTTCGTTGCTCGATCCGCGCCCGCTGAATGGCATGCTTGAGCTGGCCATAAAACACGATGTAGCGATCTTCTGCTACGGAGTACTTGCTGGTGGTCTGCTAGGCAACGCCAGGCCAGGTGACGAGCCAGCAAATCGCTCGCACATTAAATATAACCTCATTATTGATGAAATGGGGGGCGACTACTACCGCCTGTTGCTGGAAAAAATCCATGCCATCGCACGTGCGCACCATACAACGAATGCAAATGTGGCAACTGCATTTGTACTCCAAACTCCAGGGGTTTCTAGTGCCATTTTGGGGCCCCGTAACGCCAAGCACATCGCGGAACTTACGCAGCTTGAGAACTGCACGCTTACACAGGATGAATACCACTCTTTGCGTATGCTTCTTGAGACACAACTCAAAGCGCACGCTGGCGATATTTACTCTTACGAACGCGATTTGGAAAGCAAGCACGGCCAGATTATGAAGTATAACTTAAATGGTATGCGGCCCGAGCGTACGCTCGTAAGGTCTTAGCTAAGAACGGAGACCAGCCCGAGCGCAGCATAGACGCGGCCCATAACTTCTTCAGCTTTTTCCGAAGCAGACTCGCCGCCACGAGTAAGCGTATGCTTCACATCAGCGTCGGCAATATCCCCATATCGCGCCTGATAACCTCTAAGAAAATCCACAGTTACTTCGGTGAACAGCCGTTTGAACGGCCCCATTACTGGCTGTCCGTCCATATGCGCACTTCTGAGGTCTCGTAACCGGTCTCGTTCCTCTTGCGTGCCCGCCAGCCGCTCTGCCAAAAGAAAGTGACTCTCTAAAGCCGTTGTCATTTCCCCTGCGGCTGCTGTCTGGGCGCGTTTGATTTTACCCGCCACCGCGTCAGGGCTGTCATTTAAAAAGATGGCCCCATTCGGCTTAGACTTACTCATTTTAGGATCACCATTGAGAGCAGCGATCTTGATGCCCTCTACAACCGTTAAGTCTGGTTCAATAAGTACCGTTTCACCGGCACCATATGCTGTATTAAATCGGCGCGCTAGCGTGCGAGTAATCTCGATGTGGGGGATTTGATCAGCGCCCACTGGCACATGGTCGGCACCTGCGATAAGTATATCTGCCGCCATAAGGATGGGGTACCTTGCAAGCGCTACACTGGCAGTGGCTACAAGTGAATCCTCTTCGGTAGAACTAGTAGATTTTTCTCTCAACTTATCTTTCAGTGTCGGCACACGCATAAGTTCGGCTAAACTGTAGTGACGATCAAGCAAAGAGGCGAGCTCTACCGTCGGTCGGCCAATTTGACTCTGCAGATAAAGACTGGTCCGGCTCGGGTCGATGCCGGCAGCTAAGTAGGAGCGTACCGTATCAAGACGATTCTCTGCAACAACGCCAGGCTCTTGATCGGTTAGCGCATGAAGATCCGCCACAAATACATTTACAGGACCAGGAAAGGTATCCTGTAATTCCACCATAGGCCTCATAGCCCCGACATAGTTGGCGACAGTCAGACCACCGGTCGGTCGTATACCCGTTAGCGCTGTGCTCATAATCTCTCCCTCGTTTGTTATTTTAGCTATATTGTAGCGAAATAACGCCAGTACGAAAACCCTTTTGCGGGTTAGGCAAAATAATTACCATTAAAATTCACTCTCGAAGCCCAGTCGACGACGCAAATTGGCGAGGCGAACAACACTGTTCGTTAACACATTACGCACATCGAAACCTGCCGTGCCCTTGTATGCTGGATCGAGAATTTGTTGCTCAACGCGGCTCCGCCCAATACTCCCTTTGTCAAGTCCTGCGGTGCTGGTGAATGCATCGGGAATTTGCGCCTTAGTGATGCCGAGGTGCGTCGTTCGGAAATGCAGAAACTGGTTGATTGCATCGGCTAACGCTGTGCGCCCCTGTTCATCCAGCGCGAGACTGCCGGTCGCCACCCTATCCTCCACGTTCATGCCACTCGCCGAAGCAATTCGCCAATCTTCGATGACAGGCACTGACCAATCGGGGAAGTACGGTCTAGACTCATCCAGATACACACCGTACATTTCGGTTGGAGCAAGCAGTGCCAGCTCAAGCAACTGCACACTCGGCATAAATGCACCGCTCGCATTACGTGTGCCATCTGCATAGCCTGCTAAATATTGGCGGAAATAGGCAAAGGTAGACCTAGGCAGTCGGGTATAGGCACCCATAAAGCGTCGGAATTCATTGAGGTTTGTGACGACGGTCTGGAGGGTCGCTGTGGCGTTCACCTGGTCGGGACGCTCGGCTAGAGTGTGGAGTCCGTACGCGGCGGCCTTCGCATACGGCTCGGCTGCATGGTGGCCGAGATAAAAATCACGTTCATGCAAACCATCATCGCCATCGGCATACACGCGTACAGCTCCGGTGCGGCGATACTCCTCAGCATTATAATCGACGATCATTTCATATGTCATGTACGGACGCAACCCACGGAAACGGTCGCACTGTGCGCCTATAAGACTAAGCAGCATTGGCGGGGCGCTGCGGTACATATCAGCGCCAGCGGGGATATATCCACCGAGCATAAAGAGAAAGTCCAGATGGGTACTTTTGGCGGTATGCGGATCAAGATTTTGGGAAATCTGCGGCCACGTATCGGTAAGCATGCCCGCTTGTTTTTCTGCAAGTTGCTGGCGCGTCATGCTTCCTTCGTCAACAGCTCGAAGATCGGCGGGCAGTTCATGCACCACGTAATCCTCTAACGGAGATCGCCCTAGCTCCGCGGTGTCACCAAAAGCTTCGGGATCTCGCTGTTCGACAGCGGGCGCCTTTACAAATAATTGCTCACGATTCATGAGGATCTTCCCCCCTTTTGATTCCCCTTTGGCAATGGCACGCGTGTCACCTCAGAATGTTTAAACGATGTCTGGCCGCAGCGTGTTATCTTAAATTTTGCTCCACAGTGAGGGTCGGGGCAGGCGAAAAGCGTGTCGGTTGTCATCCAATCATTTAGGCTGGTCTCACGCTGTTTGGCAGGCATAAAGGGTAGCAATGCTGCTAGCGCATACAAGCTAAACGCCGTGCTGGCGCCAAATATAAGATTCTCACCGACAACACGAAATGCCACGCCGGGCGTGTGCGAACAAACGAACTTTTTCGGGTCGCCAACAACGGATACTTCTAAGTCGTAGAGGCTAAAGTCTTCCATACACTTCCTTCAATTTAGATTACTAATGCCGAACGCTTCCTATAAAAAATGGGCTCACGCCCAAACATGCTTGTTACGAGACACCACAAAAAACGGACCCCCAGGACTATAAGACACTATCTGTATCATCATACATCTTCCTCGGGTTCAGCTTACTATATCAATCTCGTAGGCGCAATATGTTAAATGCGGACGATTTCACTACGCGCCGCGGCAAAACCTAAATACTGTTTCGTGGGATCCTTTCGGTAGGAATTCTCGCCAAACATTATCGGATAGTAGCCGCCTGCTTCGTGCCAGACAAAGTTGTCAACTTCGCCCGGGTCCTCGTGAACGGGCACTGCACGTTCTACCTCGTAAAATTTGCGGTCTAAAGGCCCTTCTTCATGACGCCGTCCTGCAATCAAATTGTCTATAATGGCGATGATTTCCCGCACGGATTCAGGCCTTGCAGCCACGTGTTGGTTGTATTCTATAGAAGCAGCGCGTTCCACCTGTCCGATAAGGGACGGCCGAGCGATATCCCACGGCATAACGACCACACGCCTAATACTAGACGCTCCGACAATTTCACGAACTTCCGGCAGCCGAGGTCTTGCTACGAGGAAATGTTTGCCTTCAGGTCCGGCACTCGTCGTCGTGGTGTGTACATCGAGCACATGCGCATACTCGCGCATAGGGCCGAGCCATACAGCCGCCCGTAATTCTTCCGGCGTTCGGGGCGGGCGCTGCAGTCCGAAGCTGCGGTTGAAGTCGGAACCTCTTTTTTGTGGGTCTTCCTCATGCTCGCCTGTATAGCGCAGCTGAGGAGTGGCCGCCGCAGCCTGAGGAGTGCCGCACATATAATCAACGTGTGGCAATAAATCGGGCCGCTCAGTGACTATATGATGTGCAACACGAGCAGCTAGATGTTCTGTACCGTGCGCGCCCACGACCAATAGGCGGGGGGAAGCGTACGCTGTCACGATTTCTTGCGGCTTACCACGCAAGAAATCATATGCAGGATCGGCAGGGTTAGGGGCAATATATTCAGGCATATTGCCAGAATACTCCATAATGGCGTGCACACATAGCCTGTCTTTACTTCGATCCACTAAACGGGCAGGCAATAACCCGCAGCGGTGTGCGGACATTTGCCCGGACGGGCCTATCTGCGATGCGCAGTGGTGCGAGTGATGGCTCAAGTGCGTCTCTCGATAGAATGCGGAATGCTGCCGGACCGAGATAGCGCGCGGCCTCTTCGACGCGTGCGTCTTCGTGAGTCTCATGCTTGGTGGCCAGCTCTAAGAGCACGGCGGGCGATGCATTGCCGCCGCAGCGTATTACCACATCGACGCCTGACTGTATCGGATCGATAAGCCCTTCGTCGCGGTCCATAAGCAGGCTCGCCAGCGACAAAGTCCCGGCAAATTCTGGCGGCACGCCGCCATTGGTTCGCGCCAATTGTGCAGCTGCAAGGATCATATAAGCTTCGTTTACCACTCGTACGCCACCTGGACTGTAACCGCCAACTGCTGCGACGCCGCGTCGCCCCGATTGCAACGTGGCAATGCCGCCAGCCACTTGGCTCAGCGTACGCGCAGTGAGCGGCTCAAGACCGCAGAGTTCGCGATTGGTAGAGTCGTTATTTTCCGCCTCGACGGCAATGACCCGTGACTCGGGGTGCAGCAGCCCAGCCTGAATCGCATGGTCGAACGCGGCCTGCTGGCCAGCATATAAACCGCCCCCGCCTACAGCAACGCGCAGGGCGACAGGTGTTGCTCGCAAATCTACCCCTTGCTGGGCAAGGTCGAGTAACAATTCCAGACCGAGCGTCTCCTGGCCGGCAATGACAATGTCGGTGTCGAACGGATGGATAGCTGCGACCCCGGCCCGCTCGGCGCGGGCGGCTGCTTGTAAACCGGCGGCCTCGAGCGTTTCGAACTCATCATGCACCGAGGCTCCGTTATCAAGCAACGCCAGCCGCTTGCCGGGGTCTATGTCGCGCCCGCAGTAAATTTCGGCGCGGAACAAATTTCCCGCATCGCGAGAGTCGACGTCGCCATATTCGTCCACGCGGACCAGACCGCTTTCTACCAGCGCGGCATTGAGCATGTGTACAGCAGCAACGACGCCGCGGGCATGGTTGCCGCTGCTGTGGGTGACAAATGTGCGAACATCGGGCCGCCGGCTGAGTATATCGAGCGCCACAAGCAGCGCCCCACGGGCCTTAAAAGACCGGACGTATGGGTGCCTGTCTTCGCGTTTGTCAAACAACGGACGTCCGTCGCTGGTGCCGAGCAGCTCAGTGCGTGTCGGACGGATGTTCCCTTGCACGTCGCCCGGATACCGTTGGTAAAAATGGGGTTGAAACCCAGGTGGAAAGCCAGGGAAATCGAGCGGCCGCTCAAACTGTGACATATCTATAGGCACGGAACGCTGCCCGCCGCCATCCAGCAACTTACGCAAACAGGCATCATACCCGGCGAGGTCAAAATGGGCGGCCAGCTCGGCCTGCACATTTCCAAGTACTTCCTCGGCGGGCGATAATTCTCTTATTGGTGGCATGGCTACTCCTTCTCACATATAAAAATCCCCGGTTAGTCGGGGATGTAGTGGTGGTTGCTTAATTTTTATATGCGCGCCATTACATCTCCCGTGAGGAGAGGATAATAATGGCCATGATCTGTCGCGTTGTACGCATAATACGTGAGTATGCCGGGAGGCTCGTAAAAAAGCAAGCATTGGACCGTACACCTATTTACACCGGTAACACTTTCGGTTACAATAGGCGGGTCACTCGTGTGAGTCTATAGCTCATGCAGATGCTAAATAGTAACATTTTAAGGAGTCATTAATGGCAGACAACTTTGACCGTAGCAAGCCTCACGTCAACATCGGCACCATGGGCCACGTTGACCACGGTAAGACTACCCTCACCGCTGCAATTACCCACGTACTTGCAAAGCGCCTCCCTAGCAAAATTAACGTTCCGAAGAACTACGAAGACATCGACAACGCTCCTGAGGAAAAGGCGCGCGGTATCACCATCGCCACTTCCCACCAGGAATACGAAAGCGAAAAGCGTCACTACGCGCACGTCGACATGCCGGGGCACGCCGACTATGTGAAGAACATGATCACCGGCGCTGCGCAGGTTGACGGTGCCATTCTGGTAGTGTCTGCTGCCGACGGCCCGATGCCGCAAACCCGCGAGCACATTCTTCTCGCCCGCCAGGTCGGCGTGCCCGCGCTCGTTGTCTTCCTGAACAAGGTCGACATGGTTGACGACAAGGAACTGCTCGACCTCGTCGAGCTCGAAGTCCGCGAACTCCTCACCCAGTACGAATTCCCCGGTGACAAGATCCCGATCGTCAAGGGTTCCGCCCTCAAGGCGCTCGAAGGCGACGCCGCCTACGAGAAGGAAATCATGAATCTCATGGACGCGGTCGATACCTACATCCCGCTGCCGGAACGTCCGAAGGACCAGCCCTTCCTCATGCCCGTCGAAGACGTGTTCAACATTGAA